>CAZJGH010000010.1:0-23488 GCA_964545405.1 uncultured Planctomycetales bacterium | reverse complement strand
TGCACCAGTTGTCTCGCTAGAGGCACAGCTGGGTAGCTAACTTCGGAACGGATAAACGCTGAAAGCATCTAAGCGTGAAGCCATCTCTAAGACTAGGTGTCCCAATTAGGGTCGTGGGAGACTACCACGTTGATAGGCGGTAGCTGCAAGCATGGCAACATGTTCAGGCGAGCCGTACTAATAACCCGAACGGCTTGGTTCCCTTTTCGCTCTCCGCTTAGGCGGGGCCCGAAAAGGAATACGCATTCGATTGAACGATTACACTTCTTGCTTCCCAATTGTCCGGTGCCCATAAGCTGCTGGTTCCACCCGATTCCATTCCGAACTCGGTCGTTAAGAAGTAGCTGCCGATGATAGTGCATTGTGCGAAAGTAGGTTAGTGCCGGACTTTTTTCAGACCCATCAGGAGTAAAATCCTGGTGGGTTTTTTTTTGCCTTCACCGTTCGATTACACTGTTGTCATGTGCGGTAGGTTCGTTTTCGCCCAACGGCAGCCAGCCATGGTTGTTGAGGACTTCGGCGTTGACCCCAGCGATGACTTCCCCGCCAGTTTCAATATCGCGCCTGGGCAGAAGATCCCGATTATCAAAGAAGATCCTGCAGGATCACTGCTGTTCACCACCCATGGGTGGGGATTCCCATCAGTTACGGGCGGTGCTGATTCCAAGCCCAAATTCCTTATCAACGCTCGTTTGGAAACAGTTGCTTTAAAACCTAGTTTCAAGGTGGCTTGGAAGAATCATCGTTGTTTGGTCCTGGCGGAAGCCTACTACGAATGGCCAGCACCGACCGGCGGGAAGACCGGTACCAGAGAGCCGTATCTGGTGACGCTGGACAATGGCCGGCCCTTCGTAATGGCCGGTTTATTCAAGGCAGGAGGGTTGGGAGCCTCCTACGACAGGAACTCAACAGAACAACCTGGTGTTGTAATTGTCACAACCTCGGCACGCCCAGATATCGATTGGCTGCATTCCAGGATGCCCTTGATAATGACTCCGAAGAGGGGCAAGGCCTGGCTTCGAGGCGACGATGCGATATTGTCTTCGGTCGGAATCGAAACTACGCCGGTCTCAAGCTATGTGAACCGTGTATCAAATAATGGACCCCGGTGCATTGAAGCGGTCCGTGGGCTGTTTGATTAGTTAGTCGTTAACACAAGGGAGGTCATTCAATAACGCCTGATCACGCCACTCACAACACCACGCACCTCAAGGGTATCGCAGTAGATAGGTTGGAGGGCATCATTGGCTGGCTGGAGAATGTAGGTGCCATCCTTCTGGGGGAAGAAGCGTTTTAGAGTCGCGGTTTCATCCTCCAGTATTGCCACCACGATGTCGCCCTGTTGAGGGCTTTGGTCCTTTTGAACAATTACGTAGTCGCCACTTTGGATGTGGGCTTGGATCATTGAATCGCCCAGAACCTCAAGCATGTATGTGCTTTCACTGGTGCGCAGGAAATCACCAAGCTCGACATTGTTCTTGTTCTCGATAGCTTCGATTGCAGCACCAGCAGCGATGCGACCAACTAGGGGTAAAGTCGGGCCATTTGTCCACGCTTGGTTGGAGCCTAGTGAGGTATCTCTGCCGAACTCAGATGCGTGGCGCGCAGGTCGGTCCGTCTTGCTCAGTGCTGCCATGCCTGCATCGGTGAAGTCCAATCCCCTAGATGCACCTGGCTCCAGATTCTCGAGGAAGCCTTTCTCCAAGAGGGCTCTCACATGGCCATAGACCGTCACCCTGTTCACCTCCAGGGTGGCACCCAACTCTTGAAGGGTGGGAGAGAGGCCGGTTTCAGTTTGGTGCTGGTGGATTGCCTCCAACACTTGAAGCTGTTTTGCGGTTAATGGACGCATTTTCAGATCACTATGAAGACCAACATCAAGAGGGAGATAATTGCGATTCCTTCGAAATCGCTGCGGGCGAGGTTAGTTAGATTCTGCTTCATGACTTCATCTCTCAGGTCGTGCTCATAGTCTCCTGGGGCGAAGACTAACAAATGCCTACACAGGGTATCGGCAAACAAGAGCCTAACAACCCCCTGTTTTCTTAAAACCTATGCGACATCCTTAGTGGGCTTGCTTTCTCGGCTTACGCAGCCCCAAAAATTCTGTAGAATTCCCCATCCATGGCCGCTCAGTCCACTGTTTTCGGTTGCCATCCTGGCTCTCCTCTAGGGCGAATGCCCTACTCGCTCAGGCGTTTGCCGGTATTCCGTGCGGATGTCCTGGTTGTGGGCTCAGGCGTGGCAGGGTTAGCTACAGCACTTACTGCTGCTGAAAGAGGTGGACACGTCATGGTCCTTTGTAAGGGTCGAATCGGGGATACGAACACCCACTATGCCCAAGGGGGGATCGCTGCGGCGGTAGGACCTGATGACGACGTTGAGTTGCATGCAGGCGACACCTTGCGTTTGGGGTACGGAATCTCGGAGCAAAGAGTGGTAGAAGCCATTACTGCAGCTGCCCCAGACGCGATGGATTGGTTAGTTGAATCCGGAATGTCATTCGACCGTCAACCCAGTGGCCATTTTAGCCTAGGTATGGAAGGTGGTCATCGATTGCCCCGCATCTTGCACAGCGGAGGAACATCTACCGGTAAGGAGCTGCAACGAGTGTTGGCAGCGCGTGCCCAACAACACCCTCATATCGACATCTACTCCGAAACATCGGCAGTTGAGTTGTTGAAGGATGCTGAGGGTTCAGTCACCGGCCTAGTCGCATTGACAAGACATGGTGCTGACAACAGTTTCAACCCGGTGTTGTTCGAGGCGAACTCAGTCGTGCTTGCTACAGGTGGCGGTGGTCAGATCTTCCGCGAGACCACCAATCCGCAACTCGCCACAGCCGATGGCATCGCCATGGCCCTTCGTGCTGGCGCTGCCTTGCAGGATCTCGAGTTCGTTCAGTTTCACCCAACCATTTTGTACTTGGCTGGTGCCGCCCGCTTCCTGATTTCCGAAGTGGTGCGTGGCGAAGGAGCAGTACTGCGAGATCGAAACGGGATGGCATTCATGCCCGAGTATCACCCGGACGCTGATTTGGCGCCGCGGGATGTGGTTAGTCGAGCGATATTCCGTCGTATCGTCGAGACCGGTGATACCAACGTGTTCCTGGATCTGGCGCGAGTCGCTGAGCCGGGGCGTCGATTCCCAGCTCTAGCAAGGATCGCCTCAGAGTTCGGCATTCAAATAGGATCCGACCCGATTCCTGTACGCCCAGCAGTCCATTATTTCGTTGGTGGAATCGCTGCTGACCTCGAAGGTCGGACCAGTGTCGATGGCTTATTCGCCGTCGGCGAGTGCGCCTCGACCGGATTCCATGGTGCCAATCGCATGGGTTCGAATTCACTTCTTGAAGGCCTTGTACATGGTCGAATGGTCGGCGAACGGATTCTTGACCGCAAGCGCAGTGTGCGTAGATTCTTGGCACCTAATCTTCCGGAGGACCATCACGCGCCAGCTGCAGAACTTAACTTGACCGACATGACCTACTCGCTCAAGTCGCTGATGTGGCGCCAAGTCGGGATCGAACGTGATGCCGCAGGTCTTGCTGACGCGCAAACCAGGCTAGATACCTGGGCTCATTATCTCGAACGCCTGGGTCCTTTCACTCCTGCTGGAGTCGAGGTCATGAACATGGTTCAGGTCGCTCAGGCAATTACCCGCTCAGCTAGTTTCCGCGAGGAATCGCGTGGCGCCCATTTCCGCAGCGACTTCCCGGAGACGCAAGGTGATTGGCAGGTGCACTCGCGCCTTGAATCAGCTGATAGTGGCCTGCAAATAGGGCCCGAGCGTGTTCCCGATTCTCCGTGGCTGCACAGCTAGAGTCGCAGCCGGAGTTTTATGTCGAAAAGTAGTCACACCATTCCCTCGCAGGCTGCCGCTGAACGTGCGGTGGTCGCTACCTTGATTTTGCCCGATAGTGCAGCGTCCGCAGCCGCTGACCCTATGCAGGAAATATGCGGGTTGGCGGAAGCCGCAGGTGCAGTTGTCGTCGGTGGCCTTACTCAACGCCTACAGAAAGTGAATCCGCGTGCCGCGTTCGGCAAGGGCAAGATCGAGGAGCTACGGCAGCTTGCCGTGGCTGAGAAGGCGGACCTGGTCGTGATAGATTTCGACCTTTCGCCTAGCCAGGGGCGCAACCTCGAAAAGGACATCGGCTTGAGGGTGGTAGACCGCACCGAACTTATCCTCGACATCTTCGCTACTCGGGCGCAGACCCGCCAAGCTAAGTTGCAGGTTGAACTCGCCCAGCTTGAATACCTGCGCACACGCTTGATGCGGATGTGGACCCACCTCGAGCGTACTGAGGGCGCCGTCGGCTCGCGTGGCCCTGGTGAGACACAGCTTGAGACTGACCGCCGGTTGATCAACAAGAAGATCACCGACTTGAAGAGACGTCTGAAGGAAATCGAGGGTCGCAGTCACCGGGCTGCCATAGCCCGTGACTACCCTTACACGGTGTCTTTGGTTGGCTATACCAACGCAGGTAAGTCGTCGTTGATGAGGCGCCTGACAGGAGCCGACATCTACATCGCGGATCAGCTTTTCGCCACGTTGGATACCCGCATCCGGAACTGGAACTTACCTGACAAACGTAAGGTAATCCTCAGTGACACGGTCGGGTTCGTACGTGACCTTCCACACTCACTGGTCGCTTCCTTTCACGCTACCTTAGAGGAGACCCTGAACGCCGACTTGTTGTTGCATATTTGTGATGCATCAGCACCTGACTTGAGTCTGCACATCGAAGCGGTAGAACATGTCCTGTCGGAAGTGGAAGCCAGCGAGATAGAGACCGTGTTGGTGCTCAACAAGTGGGACCAAGTACCGGAGGGTGAGAAGATCATCCTCCAGGCACGATTCCCCGACGCCATCTGCACCTCCGTCTTGGACGGTCACGGAATCGAAGTGCTGGAGCAGCGAGTCGCCGGCTTCTTGGACGACTGGTCCTTGCACCTTGAAGTCAACGTACCCGCTGGTGGTGGCAGATTACTTGCAGACTTGCGTACCATCGCACGCGTCCTAAGCGAGAGCTATGACGAGGATCGCTGGTTAGCTAGCCTTAGCCTAGCCCCGCACCATTGGCACAGCGTGCGTGAGCAACTTGAAGCCGTTGGCGGTAGCTTTACGGTTTCTGTGGAGCGCTGAAACCGCTGATTTCCGGGAACGTCACGACCTGCCCGATTTCCAAGGCTCCTGGGTCGCTCATGTTGTTGGCTGCTGCAACCGCATCAACCAAGGCCTGTGGCGCGGTGCCGTAGGCACGGGTGACGAGTCCGTAAAGAGTGTCTCCAGAAGCGATGGTGTGGGTTATAGCCACGGCTACCGGCGGCGGTGCAGGTGGAGTCGGTTCCAACTCATTCGGCGGCGCTGGAGGCGTCAGATCGTCAGCGTCTGGCGGTGATTGCTCACCGGAGCGGTTGTTGTCATCAAGTTCCACTGGACCTTCATGATCACCGCCACCATCGGAGCCAGATTTCTTCGGATAATTGGCCTCCACAGGGGCAGAGCCTTCCTTTCCGATAGTAGCAACGCCTACATTCTCATCGCTAATAGTTGTGGGGGGCATGTTGTCTAGATCTTCAGCCGGGCGTGTCTTCCACCAGACCGCGCCTGCGAGTACCAACATGAGAGCCGTGAGTGCGAGCAGAGTCCTCATGTAATCACCATACCCAGCGAAGCGATGAGTTCCAAGTAAGACACGAAAAAAGCCCCACGGAATCAACCGTGGGGCTTTTTGCTTGCCGCGGACAGCGGCATGTCAGGTTCCTAGCCCTGAACTGCCTTGACGGCCTTCTTGTCGCTAGGGCCATCCTTCACTTCCTCGACGCGATGCTTGCGCGCCCAGCGGTCGAAGAACACCAGCAAAGGACTTGCGACGAACATCGATGAGTAGGTACCGACGACGATACCGATCAACATAGCGAAGCTGAAGCCTTCCAAGGAGTTGTGGAACGGACGGTTGAAGAAGAACAACACGGCCACCACCAGGAAGGTAGTCACGGAGGTGAGGATAGTACGACTCAAGGAGTGGTTGATCGAGATGTTGATCACCTCGGCGAAGCCTTCCTTGCGGCGCGGCAGGTTCTCACGGATGCGGTCGAACACGACGATCGTATCGTTCAGCGAGTAACCGATGATGGTCAAGAAGGCGGCGATGATCTCGAGGTTGATCTCGACATGCACCAGGCCCAGCTTTGACACCACGGCGAGAGCGCCAAGCGTGATCAAGACGTCGTGGAACAGTGCCACTACAGCAGCGAAGCCGTAGCGATACTCGCGGAAGCGGAATGTCATGTAGATGACGATCAGCATCAGCGAGAGCAGGATCGCGCGCACAGCAGCGTTCTTGATCTCACCCGATACTCGTGCACCAACAGTCGACTTCTCAGGGAATGCACTGTTGAGGTCGACACTGCCATCCTCAAGGTGGGGCAACCACTCGTTCAAGTTGGCCGCTAGCTCCTCAATCATCTCAGTAGCCAAATCCTTCTTGCCCATGGCGGCTACGGCAGCCGCAGCGATTTCCTCCTCGGAGAGGCCTTCGGTGCTGGCGTCCAGCTCCTCCAGGGACATCTTGGATCGTTCAGTCTCAAGCTGAGCTTCGGCGCGTTGTTCAGCACTGAGCTTACGCTTGACCTGGAAAGAGGCGGAAGATTCACCAGCCGCCTCATCCATGCTGGACTTGATGATAGTGACCTGGAAACCAGGGATCCGCTCGCGCATCTCACCGATGGTCACGGCCTTGTTCAACTCGACACGCGCGGTGGAACCACCGGCGAAGTCGATGCCGAGCATCTCGTCAGCGACGCCCGAGTAGACGAACAATCCGCCAGCGATGAGCAGGGCGGAGATTACGCCAGCGATCTTGCGTTTGCCGAGGAAGTTAAGGCGGCTGTTGCCAGAGATGACGGTACCCATGGAGACCTTCTCTGGGGTGTTCTTGCCGAACACGATCGCGCTCATCAAGACCTTGGAGAACACCAAGGTCGAGAACAGGGTAGTCAAGATACCCAAGCACAAGGTGGCAGCGAAGCCTTGGACAGGTCCGGTGCCGAACTTCCACAGGATCACACCAGCGATCAGGGTAGTGACGTTGGCGTCGATGATGGTCCAGAAGGCACGCTCATAACCGTTCTTGTAGGCCTGCGGCACTTCACGGCCGCGGGACCATTCCTCACGCACGCGCTCGAAGATCAGGATGTTGGCATCCACCGCCATACCGATGGTCAGAACCAGACCGGCAAGACCAGGCAAGGTCAGGGTAGCCTGCGTGAAGTACAGGGCGCCGACCAGGATGAAGCCGTTGAACAGCAGGGACGCACAGGCGACGATTCCATTCATGCGGTAGTAGAGCAGCATGAAGATCAATACCAGTACACCACCGATCATGGCTGACTTGGTACCTGTGTTGATGGCGTCTTCGCCGAGAGTCGATCCGACGTAAGACTCGCTTTCCAGCTGCGGCAGGATCGGTAGGGAGCCGGTACGAAGAACCGTGACCAGTTCGTTGACCTCCTTCTGCGAGAAGCCGCCAGCACCACCGCCAATCTGACCACCACCGGGCAGGGCCTCATTGATGTTAGGCGCGGAGAACACCTTGTGGTTCAGCACGATCGCCATTGGGCGATTCTTGTAGAAACCAGTGAACTCCTGAAACTCGTTCTTGCGGTGGCCGTAAAGCTCGAAAGCCACCACCGGGAAGCCCAGCTCACCTAGTCGACCACCTGCATACTTGAGGTCAGCACCTGAGAACTCCCAGGAATCCTCGCCCGCGTATTCCGGACGGACTGAATCCAACATCAACAGTGGGATGGCGCCGTCGACGATGTGAGGAGCCAAGGTTGTCGAGGCGTCGCTGCCTTCAGAATCGTCGGCCAAGAACCAACGAATCTCAGGTCGAGGACCACCTTCACTCTCAGCCAAGAGGTTGAAGTCGGTAGGGGTGCCTTCCGGGTTGGCAGCGATCCAGGTCTGCCATTTCTGGGTTTCCGTATCCAGCGGCAAGCCGTCAGCTGCAGTGTCCGCGATGATGCGGAAGTCCAGCAAGCCCTGGTTGCTGACGATTCTCTTGATGTCTTCTACTTCAGACTCGGAGAAGTCAGGCAGCTCGATGACCAGCGCATTATCACCCTGCGGGTAGATCGGGATATCTGCCATGCCGGTCGCGTCGAGACGCAGGCGGAAGATATCGGCAATCTGCTGCAGGAGCTGATCGCGGTTGGCGTAGTCGTTCTCATCGATGACCTTGTCGACCCTCAGGGCCTTGACAAAATCGAAGCTGTAGACGATTCGCGCGCCACCACTCAGGTCGAGACCCAAGTGAAGGTTGAAGGAAAGTAAGGCCCACACGGAAAGCACTGCGAACAGCGCGATACCGAGGAGCTTGCGAGAAAGATTCTTGACCATGGGCCGGAATTCCGGTGCGAGATGGGGTGAGCCTACAGTTGGGCCGAACGACCAGAGCGGTCACGCAGATAGAACAACTTAGCGCGACGTGGCCTGCGGTTCGGGCCACGCTCGACGGTCACGTTGACCACGCGTGGGCTGTGCAGCGGGAAAGTCCGCTCGACGCCTTCGCCTTGCACGATACGCCGTACAGCGAAAGTCTTGCCGACGCCATGACCCTTGAATTGGATGACTTGGCCGATGAAAGGCTGAACACGCTCGTTCTTGCCTTCCTTAATTAGGTACTCGACGCGAACGATGTCGCCCACCTTGAAAGAGGGGGCCTCTTCCTTCATGTGCTGCTTGGAAACTTCTTGGACGATCTTATCCATGATTATGGGTGGGGCTATGGTGACTTTTTGGTGGTGTGATTCGGTTGCAGGTCAGGCCGTCGAGCGCATGTGCGTTGAAGGGCCTGTTCCTGGCGCCAGCGTTCCACTTGGGCGTGGTGACCGCTGAGTAAGATTTTGGGTACTTCCATTCCACGAAACACTTCTGGACGAGTGTAGTGCGGATGGTCGAGGAGTAGTGGGTCGGTGAACGATTCGAACACGGCTGATTCATCGTGGCCGAGAGCCCCAGGAATCAACCTGGCGGTGGCTTCGATGATCGCGAGTGCTCCAATCTCGCCCCCGCACAGGACGAAGTCGCCGAGAGAAACCTCGGACCATTCGATGCCTAAGCGGATGCGTTCATCAAAACCCTCGTAGCGCCCGCAAAGTAGGAGCAAACGCTCTTCCTCGGCGAAAGCCGCAGCGGTTTTTTGACGAAATGGCGTACCACTGGGTGTGAGGAGAATCTTGCGGCAAGTGCCGTAAGTCTCTTCCACCCATTCTACTGCTGAAAAGATCGGCTCGGGCTTTAACACCATCCCCGGACCTCCCCCGTAGGGGCGATCATCCACGTGACTGTGTTTCCCCGCAGCGAAGCGGCGAAAGTCCAACACGTGAACTTGGAGCAGACCCGCCTTCTGGGCCCGCCCTAGTATCGAAGCAGTCAAGTATGACTCGACAGCCTCGGGGAAAAGCGTAAGAAGATGAACCTCGAGCATCCCGGTGCCTCCGGGAAAATTGGCCGCATAAGATACTTGGAAATAGCGCTCTAGGCAACTCTTGATGCCATAAACGTGGCAGTTTGGACGTTAGCTCGCGGCCACCCTATCCTATGTGCCATGTTCACCGGTTTGGTCGAGGGAATGGGTACGGTTTTGGCGCTTGAGCCAGCTCAGGAAGGGCTGAGGATTGTAGTCGATCTTGGGGAATTCGCCGCTGGCGTAGGCCTTGGGGATAGTATCTGCACTGGAGGCATTTGCTTGTCCGTCACCAGCATCGATGGCACGAAGGTGAGCTACGACGTCTCTCCAGAAACCCTTGAGAAAACATCTTTGGGAAGCCTAGAGCCTGGATCTAAAGTCAATATAGAGCGTAGCTTACGCGTTGGAGACCGCCTCGGTGGACATTTCCTGACCGGCCATGTAGATGGACTTGGCAGCCTCGTAGAGGTCGAGCAACAGGGTGATTTCGCTGTATTCACCTTCGAATGCCCCATGAGTGTTTGGCCTCTACTGGTCTCAAAGGGCTCTGTAGGGGTAGAAGGTGTCAGTCTCACCGTTGCTTCTCTTGAGGACGACCGTCATTTCACAGTCGCTCTCATCCCTGAAACCCTCGAAAGGACCACTCTCGGCATCCTCAAGCCAGGAATGTCAGTCAACCTCGAAGGGGATATGCTCGGGAAATACGTTCTGCGCTTCTTGCAGCAGGCCGGCACAGATCCAGATGCCTTGCGAACCGCCTTGGCCGCTCCGGAGTTTTTTGAGCAAAATTGAATACGCCCTTCCCTTTGAGCCTCAGCTCTGGGATAATCTCCGCCACGATTAACGACCACATGCTCCGCAATCTCAGATTCCTCACGCTACTTCTTTTCGCTAGCCCGCTATCAGCTCAAGTTGAGCTGTCTGGAAACCTTGGTGCTGCCTCGTACGAATTGGGCGGCGAACTCATGTTCCGGCTTGATGTGCGAAATGACGCCGAACTGGGGACACCAAGCGTGACTACCGGTCGCGACACCGTTGGCCGCGTCGGCCTTCACCTAGACGTTGATTTCGACGAATAGTTCAACGCCTACCTGGATCTCTACACCGGTCTCTCCGACACCTATACCTCGAGGGAGTCCGATATCGCAGAGTTCTACCTGGATTTCCATAAGTTCCTCGGCGACTATTCGGTCCGCCTAGGGCGCATGCATTTCGATCTGGGCGATGGCCGCTTGGTCTCGCGCTCGCCATGGCGTTACGAGCGCAACTCATTCGATGGGATTTCAGTTTCGGATGTCCTGACGACCGGGGGATGGACCGCTTGGCACACCCGTGCTGCCGGTGGGCCGACCAACCTCCTCGACGATGACTTCTCAGGATTCTTCGTCTCTTCTGAAGTGGGCGACTGGTCAGACATCGAAGGTTACGTGTTGCGCCGTGCGGAAGGCTCTACCGACCTTGAGGAACTTACCTTCGCACTGCGCTGGAGTGGCCAGACCAACAATGGACTTGAGTGGTCGGCTTTCGGTGCTATCCAAGATGGCGATCAAGGTTCAATGGAAATCTTGAGTCACGCCCTGGCGTTGACCGTGCGCAAGAAACTCGATTACGGCCATGGTGTCGGTGCCGAGTTCGCGCTTGCCAAAGGCAACGATGAAAAGCTGGGTGACCGCAAGCGTTACAGTCCGGTCTACATCGACCAGCACAAGTTCAATGGCCGTGCCGACATCGTCGCGTTCTCCAACCTGATCGACTTCGCCGTCATGTACTGGCTCGATTGGAACGAACGTTGGAGCTTCCACGTCGACGGCCACAGTTTTTCTCGCCAAAGCAACCACGACAACGTGTACCTCGGGTACGACGTCGCTGCAGTTGCCCCGGCGAGTTCTTCCAATGCGATTGGTTATGAGTTGGATGTCTATTGTGAAGGCATCATCTCTGACCACTTCTCGTTGGACTTCGGGGGTGCAATTTTCTCACCCCTGGCATCCTTACCCTCCGACGATGAACAGCTCTGGTTGTTCATGCAAATCGTCTTCAACTTCTGAATCCCAGAAACATGAATCGCAACCTTACACTCCTAGCCGCCGTTCTGTTGGCCGCCCCTTTGGCCGCGCAACAGACAGTGGTGACAACCAAGTCCGGCCTGGATAAGGTCGAGCTTGGCGGTAATCTCCGTTTCCGTGCGGAGAACCGTAATCCATCTCTTCCAATGGAAGGGGCTTCCTCGGCATCCATGTACTCCGGCCACGCCCGTCTGCACGTTGCAGTCGATGCATCGGAGAACCTCAACGCTTTCGTCGAGTTCCAGAAGGTCATCTCCTCGAAGGGTTCCAGCAGCGTCGATTCACTCCGCGCAGCATGGTTGAACTGGAGCGGCTTGATGGACAACACCGACATCAAGGTCGGTCGTTTCCAGATGAAGTACGGTAACCAGCGCATGATTTCTGACCTCGCATGGCACATGACTGGTCGTGCATGGGATGGCCTAGTGGTATCGCACCAAGCTGATTCCTTCAACGCAGACCTGTTCTGGACCGAGCCTGTCCTCGGCGCCAACGGTTTCGCTTTCCCAGGAATCACCGCAGGTGCAACTGGCGTCGCTTTCGGTGGCGCTTACGTTGAGTTCGCCGCTGGCGACTTCGACATCGATGTCTACGGTCTCTTCCGTCGTGAGCGTTCCATCGGCGAGATGGGTGTTCGCGATGCAACCTTCGGTGGCATCATCGAAGGCGCTATCGACGATGGCCTGACCTACAGCATTGAAGCCGCAATCCAGCAGGGTGAGCACGGTGCACTTGATGCAGCCGGTAACGCCCTTGCACTGCGTCTCGACTGGAAAGCTGCTGACGGTATCACCTTGGGTGTTGGCTTCGAGCAGGCTTCTGGCGATGGCGACTCCACTGACGGCGACGATGATTCCTTCAAGCCTCTGTACGACTTCGCTCACGCATACCACGGCACCCAGGACCAGTTCCTGACCTGGACTAACCTTCAGGACATCGTGCTTCGCACCTCCTACCAGCTCGACGACAACTGGAAGCTCATGGGTGACATTCACCTCCTGAGTCTTGCTGATTCCGATGGCGCCATCCCTAACGCTGCCTTGACCAAGGTCGCAGGTCAGGATGATCTCGGTATCGAGTACGATCTCGCTATTAAGGGCAACTTGGCTCAGAACACCAACCTCTGGGCTGGCGTTTCTCTGCTCCAAGCTGGTGACGCAATCGCTTCTGGCGATGACCAGGTTTGGGCCTTCATGAACCTGTCATTCTGGTTCTAAGCCTTAGGCTTCTACCTTTACGGGGCGTGGATGAGAATCCACGCCCCGTTCTTTTTTTGCACTCCCCGAAGGTCGAGGTTACTTGACCGTGTCGGTGAGCTTTGAGAAGCCAGCAAGTACTTCAGCGACAGCATCATCGATAAGTGCCGCGTCGCCACCATCGAGAGCGGCCTTCACTTCGGGAAACCAGGCTGAGCTGTAGCCGGCCGAACGCCACAGCAATGACCGACCATTCTCGGGTAGGAACGCACGATGAAAGAGGTGAGCGTCAGTTGGTGCAGCATCCTCTTCCTGGATCTTAAGGGCGAGCTGCAAGGTCGCGTTCTCAAGCCTTAAGCGCGCAAGTTCCTGTGCCGGGGTGTCGGTGGGGAAGGTCTTCACGGCCTTTAGGATGTGGCGCAGCCAAGTGTAGCGACCGTCGACGACCGAGGACGCTTGGGTAAGGTCACCGACGAGACTAAGTGCGAACTCTGCAGCTAGCTTGTGATATTTGAAGCCCGGGTCGAGGAACTTCTCGACCAGGAATGGCGTGTCCAGGGCAGAGTGGTAAACGCCACTTCCGCCATGAAAGCCGAAGTTCAGGACTTCAACGCCAGCCAGCTCAAGGAACGGCACGTGATCCGAACCGCCTCCTGGTACGCCTAGGCGAGAGGGGACCTTAATCTCTTGAGTCAGGCACGCTGCGGCAGTCGCAGCCACCAAACCAGGGGTGCATGATGCGCTGAAGTTCGGGCCAGTCGCGACGACGTCCATATTCACGTAGGCCACTGCGTTCTGGAGCAACTCCGCGCGGTGATGTTCGACCCATTCGGTGGAGCCGACCAACCCCCATTCCTCGGCATCCCAGGTAGCGAAAATGAGTGTGCGCTGTGGACGCCAGCCTGTCTTCATGGCCTCTCCGACAACTCTGGCCGTCTCCAGCAGGACAGTGCTGCCGGTGCCATTGTCAGTCGCGCCGAAACCCCATGAGTCGCGGTGAGCGCCGAAGATCACCCATTCGTCGGGGTGGGTGGTTCCCTGGACTACCCCAAGTACGTCCTGAATCTTGACGAGGTTCGGGTCCTGCTCAACGGACAAGCGTGCGCTCGTGGTCAGCGGCCCAAGTTTGCGTTCCTGACCGTGCAACAGACGCGCAGCATTGCCGGAAGAGATGGGCAAGCTCGGAATCTTGACGATTCCCTCAGCTTGGTCAGGGTGAATACGATTGGCATGTTCGAGCGCTGGCCAGCCTGGAGTCAAGGGGTCACCATCAGCGTTGTAGACCGATCCGCGTTGGATTCCGGTAGAAGGGCGCCAGGGGCCATCCGGCAACACCGAGCCTTTGGATTTGCCGTCATCATCAGCATTGGTGTAGAGCAAAGCGCCGGCGAATCCGAAGGACTCGGCATTGGCGACCTTGAGGCCGCGGTAAAGGGCGCCATAACGCACCAGTGCGATCCCTCCAGCCATGGCATCACGCCCGAACTTCCTCTCCAACTCGAGGAACTCATTCTCGGTTCCGTAACCGACGTACCACAGTTGGCCTTCGGCGCGACCATCACCGGTCAGGCCATGCATCGGTGGGATGTGATTCGACAAGGTGCGCGGATCCTCTTCGAAGCCGACCTCGCGCAGGTCGAGCGCTTGCCATTCTCCATTCGGCACCATGTACTGCAGGCTTTGGGAAATCTGGCGGGGCAAATAGCACAGGTAGGGCTGGCGTTGGACCTCAAACCCTGCCTCCTCGAACACCGATGCCGCGTACTCGATGGCGGCCACCGATTCGATGCTTCCAGCGAAGCGTGGCAGCCGGCACAACTCATTCAAGGTCTCGCCGAGTCGCTCGGCAGATGCCAGTCTTGGGTTGGGAGGAGACGCAGGGGCTTGGGCCCCCACGTCGGCGAGGGGCAAGATGAATGCACAAGTGGCTAGCAGGAGGGGCTTCAGCGGGGACATGATTTGGTTAATCTAGGGGCGCGATGGGTGCAGACACTCCCGATTTTGTAGCTCTCGACTGGAATGGGACCGTGGTCCCGTTCTTCGGTCGTCCACCATACCCAGGTGTGGTGGACGCGATTGAGCGTTTCAAGGAGCTTGGAATCGCTATTTTCGTGGTCAGCCATGCCACCCAGCACCAGATTGACGAGGATGTGAACCGCACCGGCCTTGAGTTCGACGGCGTCTTCGGCTGCTACGAGAAGGCCCCGATCCTCTCTGACCTACGGGCTCAGCATGGCTTCGGGCTGCTGCTGGGGGACCATCCGGCAGATTTCCGCGCCGCACTAGAGGCCGGCATGCCCTTCATCCAGGCCCGCCTAGATGAGCAGAGCCTGTTCAGTGGCTGTAGGGATAGTTTCGAGGATTGGAGCGAGGTGCCCAAGCTGCTCCTTGCCGCTCCAGGCGCAGATGGTTAGACTATTCGGTCCCATTCGGGGCCTCATACACATCATGGACAGGACTCTTCCTCAGCGTCTGCAGCGCTTCGTCAACGGTTCCTTCGAACGCACCGTGCTCCTTCAGAAGAGGATTCGCCAGCTGGTACGCGGCGACGCCCCTCTTTTCGACGCCGAGCTGGAGCATATCGAGAACCCTATCGAGATTGCCCTGGTGGAGATCGAGCGTGGCTTGGTCGAGCTAGTTGAAGAGCAGGTCGAAGAAAAGCCAACCTTCTAGGCTGGCCGACCGAACGATCTTGCCCTGACGCGCGTTTATGCGCATGCAGCGATGAGCTGCCGCAGGCACTCCTGCAATGTCTCGCGAAGGCTGGTGAAGCCTTCGTAGTAGCAGGTGATGCAAGGTTTCTGCCCAGCTTGGTTGCATATCTCCCGAGCCTTGCGCGTGAACGTCGTACGGTTCCAATGCAGGATGACCAGGGCATCGAACCTGGTGTTCATATCGGTACCAAGGCGATCCATCTCCTTATGCCAGGAGACATACTCGGCCATCCGCCAGTCGCTGACGAAGCCCATCACCTCGGCATATTCCTCTAGCTTGTCTTGGTGACGGAGTTGCGGCTCACCACCGCCGACGACGAGGACCTTGAAGCGCCGCCCGCATTGCTCCAGTTCCTGCGACAGGGTGATCTCCTTGTCAAGTAGGGGACGGTTGCGGAACGACTGTACTTCCTCGACCGGCAATGAGTTGAGGTGGTCGAGATCCTCGAGACAGGCGCGCAGGTCGTCGCGTTCGTACACCAGCAGTTCGAGTTTCTGCTCGGCGATCTGCTGCTGTTGACGGGCATCACTAGCTTCTGCAGCCAGGAGCCTTTCGCGTTCATCGGCGCTACTTGAATCGGCGAGTTGCTTCTTCAATTCCGCAGCCCTCGATAAGGCGACACGACGCTCACCGCGGGCAGCCTCGACTTGCTCAAGCAACTCTTGCTTGCGGCGGTGTTCCTTGCCCAGGGCTTCTTGCAGGGCGGCGTTCTCGGTGCGAAGGCTACTCAGCTGTTGCTTCAGCTTGTCGACCGGATCAGCAGGAGCAGCTGGTGATGGCTTGCCCTTGGTGGTGGATTCCGACTTTTCGGTCTCCACATCAGGCTTGGCTTCAAGAGTGTTGTCGAAGCAATCGATCAGGCCAGGGATGCGCTGCCAATCAGCCAGGTGGGGAGCGCTCATTGCTGCGAACAGGCTGGCAAGCAACTCTTCAGGTTGGAAGCTGGACAGGTCTTCCGTAGTCTCTTCGACCGCGGCAGGTTCGGAATCAGGGCTGTTCGACAGCAGCGCCATCACCACGTTGCGACGCAATTTGGCGTGCTTTTCAAGGGTGTTGGCGATTGCCAGGGAAGGTTGCAGTCGTCCGGCCTTGCGGCGTCCGCTGGTGGTGGCCAGCTCGAGCAGGACTTTCGGCGGCAGGAACCATTCCAATAGAAGCGACAATTTGGCTGGTTCGCGGCTCAAGAACAGTAATGCCGAGTCGATACGACCACGTAACTGGGCTTCATTACTGTCCATGGAATGAGGTTAACATATTGGTGCCCAGTACCTTCGGCCTACCGCCGGAATCATGAATCCGTTTACTTCCAGGTTAGCCTCATTCCTTTCCGTAGGACTTTGTCTCTTGGTATTGTCCTGCTCCGGCAATACTGACCACGAAAGGTCGAGCTCTCGCCCCAACGTATTGTTGGTGGTCGTCGATACCCTGCGTGCCGATCACCTCACCACCTACGGCTACGAGGTCAACCCGACGACACCCAATCTGCAGCGCTTGGTGGATCGCGATGGCATGACAGCGGTGCCTAACTTGGTTGCGTCAAGCAGCTGGACTAAGCCGAGCATGGCAACCCTGTTCACTGGGTTGGAGCCTGCGGATCATGATGTCATGAGGTTGATCGGCGCTAACAGTAAGCTCAGGGACCCACATACCCTGGCTGCCGAATTCGCGGCTGCCGGTTATGACACAGGCTGTGTGATGAGCAACTTCCTGCTTACCAAACGCACGCAATCAGGATTCGATGCTGGCTTCCAGTTCTATGACGATAGTGCTGGCGTGAAGAAGGAGCCGCATCGTGGTTCGACCGCGAAGCAGGTCACCGATTCCGGAATCGAGTGGTTGACGGATAGGGATCCTGACAAGCCTTGGCTCCTGGTGCTGCATTATTTCGATCCTCACGCCTCCTTCGAGGATCATCCTGACGTCGATTGGCTCGACCCGAGCTACTCAGGTTGGGTGGTCGGAGGCGCATCGACCGATGTACTACGTGAACATGAGAAGTCTTGCAGTGATGATGACCAAGCGGCCTTGAGTGCGTTCTACGATGAAGAGATCCATGCAGTCGACGCTCAAGTACAGCGTGTGGTCGAGCACCTTCAGCGCCAGGGGCAATGGCAATCGACTGTGACCGTGTTCACCGCTGATCATGGCGAGGAACTTGGTGAGCGGGGTCATATAGGTCATACCCAAACACTGTTCCCGGAACTCGTCGAGATCCCCCTGTTGGTCAGGGTGCCCGAACCTTGGAGATCAAGTTGGAGCTTGCCTGAAGCGTCAGGTGGAGGACATGTGTTGTCGCAACTCTACGGCGCGATGATGGGGGTGGCTGACATCCCACTGCCTAAGGGGCGTTCGGTCAGCCCACCTGATTACGTCACCAGCGAAGTTGATTTCCAACCTGTGCGCAAGGAACACTTGGAGAAGTATGTGCAGAAGCGACTGGTGCGCCGCGGCTCGTTCTCCCTGATCAAGGACCTGCGCGATGGCAGCGAGCTGTTATTCAACCACGTCGACGACCCGCGCATGTCGTCACCATTGTCGGCTGAGCATCCTCAGCATGGTGAGTTACTGGAGTTGATGCGTGAACATCCTTGGTGGGAGGGTAGTTGAGCTCTGGCTCTAGACTCGACGGTCCGCTCGGAGCGCTGCTGTCACCTCTAGGGTGGGTCTTCGCCCAAGTTGCCGGTGCGCGTGTCCGTGCTTACCAGAAGGGGAGTCGGGCATCGGTCCGGCCGTCATTGCCGACCCTTTCGATCGGCAACATCTCTGCAGGTGGAACCGGCAAGACTCCATTGTTGTTTTGCGCCCTCGAATGGTTGGAGAAGCATGGAGCAACTGTAGGTGTCTTGTCACGCGGTTACGGCGGTGATGAAGGACGCATGTTGGAGGAGCGGTTCCCGAACGTGAAGCTCGTTGAGGGCGCCGACAGGGTGGCGGGACTGAAGCAGCTGATGGCGAACGAGCCACCGGAGTTGCTGTTGTTGGATGATGGCTTCCAGCACCTTCGCCTGCAGCGTGACCTCGATATCGTGGTCGTCGATGCCACCAAGCCATTCGGGCGATGCTTTCCTGCCGGCCTGTTCCGTGAGCCGATCGGTGCCCTGCAGCGGGCCGACTTGGTTGTGGTTTCTCGTGCTGAGCTGGTGGAGGAAGAACGACTCCTGGAAATCTGGTCACGCATCAACCGCGCAAGGGTCGGCAAGCCATTTCAAGTTCGCGTGGAAGGTGGAGTTGCCGCGCGCGACCTGCGCAACCTTGCCAACGGCGAGGTGATTCCTGTCGGTGATTTGGTCGGTACAACAGTCCAACTTGCTGCTGGTATCGGCAACCCCACATCATTCCATCGTCTGTGCGAGGGGGCTGGCATGTCCATCGCTAATTTCACGCGCCTGGCTGATCACCACAAATGGACTGCAGCCGACGCCAAGTCCTTTCCAAGCGACATGCCGTTGGTGGTGACAGAAAAGGATGGCGTCAAGCTGCGCCCCTTCGCTTCCGACAACATGTGGGAATTGCGCGTGGATTGGAAGTTCGTCAGGGGAGAGGAAGCTTGGGAGCGTTGCCTCACTGACCTGCACCTGCCGGTACGCGCAGCCCAGATCGAACCTTTATGGGCCGCCCAGGATCCTGATGGGAGAAGTGTCTCGTGACTTCATTGCGAGCCATCCGCAAGAAGTTGCGTCGACGCTGGAAGCACCAGGCTGGGCCGGTGCCTTGGCTGCTTTATCAGCCGATGCGCCTGATGCTATTCGTCCTGCGCATTTTCCCTACCCCATGGTTGTACGGCATCGGCGCTGCTGGCGGGCGCTTGGCCTGGATGTTCTCGCGCCGTCGTCGAGCCGGGCGTTTCCAGATCGCGCAGGCCTTTCCGCAGATGCCTAGTGACGAGCGCGATCGAATCCTCAAGCGATCTTGTTCCACCTTAGGTCGTTCAGCTGCAGAGGTCCTGTTCTACACCGACCGTCTCCGCGGCGACATGGAAGGACGATTCGAATACGAAGGTGATTCCGAGGAGTTGCTGCGAAGCGCCGCAGGCAAGGGGGCCGTATTGGTCCAGGCGCATTTAGGTAGTTTCGAGATCGGCGGTGCGAGCATGGGTTTTCTTGGGCTCAATCCTGCATTCCCGATGCGCCTTCCGAACAACTACTACTTGGGGCAGAGATTGAAGAAATCACGCCAGGGTTGGGGCGTGACCCTTTTACCGCGTCGTGGTGCGGTGAGGCCGATGATGCGCCACCTGCGCAATGGCGATTCAGTCGTCCTGGCGACCGACCAAAATGCCCACCAATCGCCGGTATTCGTGCCCTGGTTCGGCTATCCAGCCGCTACCGAGCGGGCCGCTGCCGCCTTGGCCCTGAAGACTGGAGCTCAGCTGCTGGTATTCTGGTGCCTGCGTAATAAGGCCATCGGCAGCTGGACCATAGGATGCCGTCGACTACTTGACGGTGGCACTAGACATGCAGCTACCGACCAGGAGGTTTACGATCTCAATGTCCGCATTCACACTTGCTTGGAAGAAGTGATCAGACGCGCTCCCGAGCAATACTTGTGGATTCACGATCGCTACCGCACCAGGCCTGAGGGGGAGAACCCTACACCATGACAAATCCTCATCAAGAACTGATTCCCGTCCTGCAGCAGTTGGGCTCACCGCGTATCGCAGTGATCGGTGACTTCATGTTTGACCGTTATGTGTGGGGTGAAGCTACGCGCGTCAGTCCCGAAGCGCCGGTGCCAGTGGTCCATGCCCATCGCGAGGAGGACCGACTTGGAGGTGCAGGCAACGTGGTCGCAAACTTGGCTGAGCTTGGTGCCGGGGTCTGTTGCTTCGGTCCGATCGGCAACGACCCCGCCGGCAAGAGGATGGTCCAGGATCTAAATGACTTGGGTGCCTGCTCTACCGGCATGGTGGTATGCGAGGATCGTCCGACCATCCAGAAGATCAGGGTGATGGCGAGGAACCAACAGATGCTGCGAGTCGACCGAGAAGAGCCTCAACGCATCGATACCGCAGCGCATGAGAGCCTATTGGCGGCCTTGGTGACCGCCGAATGGGATGCTGTCGTGCTGTCAGACTACGCCAAGGGTTGCCTCACTCCTGAACTTGTTTCCGAGGTCGTCGCTGAAGCCAAACGTCGCAAGGTGCCGTGTTTGGTTGATCCCAAATCGAACGACTTCTCAAGGTACAGCGGTGCGACCTTGGTCACGCCGAACCGCTCTGAAGCGGAGCGAGCCGCTGGCAAGAATCTTGATGACCTGACTACCCTTGCGACCGAAGGTGAAGCATTGCGTGCCGCCGCTGGTGTAGATGCCATGCTGGTAACGCTTGGGGCCGAAGGGATGTTCCTGATCAGGCAAGACCAAGAGTCGCTGCACTTGCCGACTGCTGCGCGTCAGGTCTACGACGTGACCGGCGCAGGAGACACGGTCATCGCTGCGCTCGCCATAGCCATGGCTGCCGGGCTTGAGCATGATGTAGCTGTGCGCCTTGCCAACGCGGCTGCAGGCCTTGCAGTTGCCAAGGTAGGGACTACTGCCGTCGGTCGAGAGGAATTGTTGCACGACCTTCGTGCCAGCACCCCGTCCGGCAAGGTGTTCGCCACTTCCGATCTCGATGAAGTACAAGCGGCCTTGGCTGGCTTCCGCCGCGAAGGCCGGCGAATCGTATTCACGAATGGTTGCTTCGACATCCTTCACGCTGGCCACGTGCGCTACTTGACCGCAGCTCGAGGCCTAGGCGATGTCCTAGTGCTTGGCCTCAACAGCGATGCTTCCGTCAAGCGGCTGAAGGGGGAAGATCGTCCATTCAACGTCCTGCATGACCGTGCGGAAGTGTTGGCGGCCTTGGAGTGCATCGACATGGTGGTTCCCTTCGAAGCGGATACTCCAGAACTCTTGATTCGCGACATTCAACCGGACATCCTGGTGAAGGGCGCGGATTGGCGCGGTAAGGGCGTGGCAGGGGCAGAGTTCGTCGAACAGAATGGTGGTGAAGTCCAATTCATCGATCTGCTTCCGGGCCGCAGTACCACTGGTCTGGCTGACCGCATCCGCAGTAGCTGACCGAAATGAGCCAAGGGCAATCTAAGACTTTTGGCGTGGGCCTGGTGGCCGGCTTCGTCGCTGGCATGCTGGGAGTCGGCGGAGGCCTGGTGATGAGTCCAGCGCTGCTCTTGCGCGGACTGGATATCCGTCGCGCTACCGGTACGGCCCTGGCGATCGTGCCGGCGGCGGCGGCGGTCGCGGTTGGTGCTGAATATCTGACTGCGCCATCTAACCATGACCCGGTCTTGGCATTGGCGATCGCGGCAGGGGGACCATTGGGCGTTTGGATGGGCCGCTCGATAGATAGGCGGCTCGACACCCATCACCTCAAGTACCTGTTCATCCTGTTGATGATGATTACGGCGGCGCGCAGCCTAGGCCTGTTCGGGGCTATCCCTGAAGAGCCGCTGCAAGGGCTTGCTGCTGGCGATCGAACCGTGATGCTGTTGGGTGGGGCTGTGCTTGGGTCAGCTGCCGGAATCTGCTCGATCCTGTTCGGCGTTGGTGGTGGAATCGTGGTGGTGCCAGGACTGGTGTTTTTGGTCGGCGGGGTGGGATTCCATCAAGCCACCGCCATCAGCCTGATGGCCATGGTGCCGACGGCCTTGTTGGCGCTGAAAGTCGCGCGTCGCGATGGCCGAGTGGTAGGGCATTTCCTGCCGGTGCTGCTGGTCGGCGCCTTGCCAACTGCGGCAGCGGGGGTTTGGCTGCGCAACAATTGGCTCGATCCGAAGCCTTTGACCATGGCATTCGGTGCATTCCTGGTGTTCGTCTGCTGGCGGATCGTCCGACCCAAGAAGCTCTAGGCGGATTACCTCGAGTTGTCGACGTCAGCGCTGGCGACGTAGATCTTCACACGGTTGCGCCCAGCTTCTTTTGCCCAATACAGTGCCTTGTCGGCATGATTGACCAGGTCCAGTAGCTCTGCTCGGTCGGTGCCTTCGGCGGAAGCGGTGCCGAAGCTTGAGGTCACTCGGAGGATGGTCCCGTCATCCAGTGTGAAGCGAAGTGCCGCCAAGCGATTGCGGCAACGTTCCGCGACTTCAGCGCATTGAATGATGTCAGCACCGGGAAGTGCGATGAGGAATTCCTCGCCACCCCAGCGGCCGACGTAGTCACCACCGCGGATGGTGTGCGAGAAGCATTCGGCAGCGGCCTTGAGCACCATGTCTCCAACGGCGTGGCCATGGCTGTCATTGACATTCTTGAACTTGTCGATGTCGATCATGACGATGCCGAGTGGCCGGCGTTCACGACGCATGCGGTCCTCGTCGAGGCGCATGACGTCAAGCATCGCACGGCGGTTCATCAGTTGCGTCAAGGCATCGGTCCGCGACAGTTGCACGGCCTCTTCCTTCTCGCGCAGCAACTCTTCCTGAAGCTCCAGGATCTTGAGCCCATTGCGCATTCGCGCATTCAGCTCCAGCGGCTTGAATGGCTTGCTGATGAAATCGTTGGCGCCGGCATCCATGCCAAGTGCCAGGTCTTCAGAACTGGTCTTGCCGGTCAAAAGGATGATATATGCAGGAGTCTCGGAATCCACTTCTGCAGCCCTGATCTCGCTGCACAGGCCCGGTCCGTCAAGGCGTGGCATCCTCCAGTCGGTGATGATCATCTTGGTGCCATGCTGCTGATGCAGTTGAATTGCTTCACGACCGTCCTTGGCAACGATGACTTCATGACCCCAGTCCTGAAGTTGCTTCTCAAGGATGCGACGGGGGACGATCTCGTCCTCAGCTATTAGGATTTTCATTGCTGTTTCTCAGGGTTGCGGAGGGAGGTTCCCCAGAGTTCGATCGCTGTGGTCAATTGCTCGCGAGTGAATGGTTTAGTGAGATGGTCATCCATTCCGGCATCCATGCTCCTCTGTCGCTCTTCTGCCGTGGCGTGGGCGGTCAAGGCGAGGATTGGAGTGTCCTTGCCTTGGTCTAGTTTGCGAATCCTGCGACATGCATCATGGCCGCCCATCACAGGCATCTGCAGGTCCA
>CAZJGH010000009.1:16814-23756 GCA_964545405.1 uncultured Planctomycetales bacterium | reverse complement strand
GGCCGAATCGTGAAATCCAAGCCATACGCCAAGACATCAATGCCGCGGTCAGGCTGATGCTCAGTGGTCGGATCTGTCGGGTCGTGAACGGCCGAAGCCTGGGGAACTTGGCACGCCGTCAGGCTCAAGGCCAGCAGCGCAAAGGATGTGCTCTTAAGCTTCCTTGCTCGCATCATTATTTTGTTCTTCATCCGCATCCAATACGCCTTCCCACCAACCGTCAAGCACGCCACCTTGTCCAACCTCGTGGAAGACTTGGCCGCCGAGCCCTGTTGCCTTGTGATGAGCTTCAGCGATCTCGCGCAAACGTGGCATGGCAGTGGCGTGGCCGATCACCATGATCGCCGAGCCGGCGCCGCCATCGGCTAAGCGTGAACCGAACAAGCCGGCCTTACGACCAGCAGAGGTCAGCTCTGCACGAAGGGCGGTGATGTTCTCGTTCTTGAAGCTGCACTTCTCGACCAAGGAACGGTGTGCGCTGTTCAATACCCGACCTGACTCGGCCAGGAAATCCTCGCGCTTGGTGCGGCTGTAGTCCTGCAGGTGCTGGAGCAAACGACGCGCGCGACCACTTTCCCGAACATGGTGCTCAGACAGGGCGCGCTCACGGAAGTTCTCGTCAGTTGGCACCAGTTCTCGTAGGTCCTCATCGTGAGGGTTCTTGAACTTGGACAGCCAATCCTTGCCGCTTTCCTTGGTCGGAACGTGACCGCGGAGACCACCTTCGAACTCAGCCGGAGTCACCTGACCCCAACCTCCACGTCGCGAAAGCTTGTTCTTCTTGAGGACCTTGTTGAGGTGCTCAAGGCCCATGCGAGCGCCAACCGAAGCATGGCGGGCCATATCTGGTGCAGCGGGACCGCCGCCAGCATCGATAGAGGCGACAACCACATGCTCTGGCAGTGGCAGCCACTGCATGACCGGATCGAGGCCATGCTCAATGGCAAGGAGACAACCTTGCTGAGAAACCGAGCAGGTCAGCACCTGGGTCATCGGGATCTTCCGATGCAGGATCTCCTTGAATCCGTAAATCAACGCCCGCGCTATGCGGATGCCGTCGACTCGTTTCTTGTCGAGTCCGGTAGATGCCTTAAAGGCAAGGGCGGTCGCGGTAGCAACTGCAGCCTCTGCACCGTATCCAGCACCATCAGGCATCCAATCCCAGATGACAAGCGTGAAGCCTTGTTTTGGGGTGTTTAGCTGATGAGTGCGTCGCAGGCCAATCATCACCGCCATCATGTCCATCATCCAGGGGGCTCCGTCCTCCTCAAACTGGGCTTTAAGCACAGCAAGGCTACGAGGTGGCCCTTTTTTGGTGTAGATGGTGGGAATTGTGCCGCTCCACTCCAAATTCCCGCCTTTTTTGTCCGATCGCAAGAATCTAATCAGAATCTTGTCGTCGGACTTATTCTGAATAGCGCAATATACCGACCTTCCGGTGGCAATGCTGACGGACGCTGAACCAGGCAATTCGGCTGGGCCACCGACCAGATCCAAGCACCCGGGAGCGCGCGTAATCCACAGTGGGGCATCGAGTTGCAGCACATCTCGTGCAGTTCCACGCAACAGCGCAGCAAATGGCAGAAGGTTAGGTGGAAGGGAGGGTACAGGCACTGTAAGTCCTTTAATTTTCAGATTCCCGATGCGGGGCTAGTGTTATCGCGTGGCGGAGGAAAAAACGCAACCCTCCTGTCCCTAAAACGTAGTGTATGATTCTCCAGAGACCCGCCTGACCCCCCCGAATCTTAGTGGTCTCATGATTCTCATGCGTTCAGCCCTCCCTTGCTTCTCTCTGGCCATTTTGGCCCTCATCCCCGCCTGTGGCTCAGGTGGCTCGCAGGCTTCGTTGACTGCGGGCTCCTCTTCTGCAGATGCCGGTCAACCGACCCTCGATATCCTATTTTCTGGAATTTCCACTGCTGACGCGATTAACCCGAATGAAGTAACTCTTTCGTGGCAAGCGGCGAGCCTAGTGTCCACAGGGAGCGGATCCGACAAGATGCGCTACCACGTCTATCGTGGCTTGACTGAGGCGGCTACACAGCTTGAATCGTCCCTGATCGCCACGACTGGCCAAGGCGCCATCTCGTTCATCGATTCTGGCCTTCCGGATAGCACCACCATCTTCTATCGCGTGGTTGCTTTGGATACTGACGAGCGCACCTCCATCACGACTCAGGTAGCCAATGCTCATACGCCGGCCGCCTACGGTCCTGGAACGATTGACTTCTACGCCGATATCCTCCCGATGTGGTCAACCCCAATGCCTGGCAACGCCAGCGTTGATTGCCTGACTTGCCACACCACTCCTGGTGCCGGCATGCTGGATTTGAGCACCCTCGAAGGTGTACTCGCTGGTGTAGGTACATTGGCGTCACCTGATAGTTTCGTGATTCCATACCAAGGCGAGGCCTCCTGGGCGGAGTTCCTGTCCCGGATGACCATGTTCCCTAACTTCCTGGTCCACTCCCCTTACTTCTCAGACCCTGCTGGTCTGGCAGCAATGGAAGTGCCGCTGATGGCATGGATCTTCGAAGGCGCACTATCGTCACCTGACTCCACTCCACCAGTGTTCGAGTTCGGCGATGCTGAGACCGCTGGCCGTTACTTCGGCGAGTTCACCTCCTTCGACACGGTCAAGGTGACCTTCCCACATGCTGTAGACCCTGAAAGCCTGCCATTCAACGGTTCCCGTGCTGGCCAGCTCGAGTACGCCGTCTACGCTGGAGCTGATTCCAACACCATCGACTGGGAAAAGCCGGTCGCCATCGGCAAGGTCGAACTTGCCAACGAAAGCGAGCCGACTTCCTCGGTCAGTTTCGAATGGCTCGAGAGCGATAGCCTGATCGTGGTTGTCCGCCCACTTGATGCTTCCGGTCGCAGCGTAGTGTTCGACTTCGACTCCTACGATCCTGAAACTGCATCGGCTGCTGAGCTCAGCGCCTACCGCAGCAGGATGCGTAACCAGTCGGCCAACGAACGCGAAATGTTCATCGCTCGCTAAGAGCAATCAACTTTCCAGGAGGGCCGCTCAAGTTAACCCTTGAGCGGCCCTTTTTCGTTCTTCCAGTTCTGGATCTCCTCGAGGAGCGCGTCGACCATGTCAGCCTCAGGTACCACCCGTACCTGTTTGCCATCACGATAGAGGATGCCCTTGCCACCGCCCCCGGCAATACCTATGTCAGCTTCCTGTGCTTCTCCTGGGCCGTTGACGACGCAACCAAGCACGGCGATCTTCACCGGCACCTCTTCTCCCTCTAGGCGTTCTTCCAACTCGTTCATCAATGCCTCGAGGTCGATCTCGATGCGACCGCAAGTGGGGCACGAGATCAGCTCGGGGCTGGTGACGCGCGCGCCGGATGCCTTGAGGATGTCGTAGGCAACCGGCATCTCAGCGACCGGGTCACCGGTCAAGGAAACGCGCACGGTATCGCCGATGCCATCAAGCAACAGGGAACCCAAGCCAACCGCTGACTTCAGCGAGCCATATTCGCCTCGACCAGCCTCAGTGACACCGAGATGAAGGGGGACGTCAGTCGCAGCCGCGAACAAACGATTAGCCTGCAGCACGGTGTTGGTGTCAGTCGATTTCAACGACACCACGTAATTGCTGAAACCTAACTCTTCCACCAAGGCGCAATGGCGTTGAGCCGATTCGACCATCGCCTCGGGTGACGGCCAACCATGCTTCTCCAGTAGATCCTTCTCGACCGAGCCGGAGTTGACGCCGATGCGCAGGGCTACTCCTGCCTTGTCAGCGGCCTTCACTACCTCGTGGACTCTCTCCACACTGCCGATGTTGCCAGGGTTCAACCGCACCTTATCCACGCCGGCATCGATCGAGCGCAGCGCCAACCTATGGGTGAAGTGGATATCGGCCACCAAAGGTACTGAGCAAGCCGCACGAATCTCCGGCAAGGCATCGGCAGCGCGATCATTGTTGACAGTCACCCTGACCAGCTCACATCCAACCGCGACCATCTCCTGGAGCTGGGCGATCGTGGCGCCGGCATCTTCAGTGTTCGTGCATGTCATCGACTGGACACGAATGGGGTGTCCAGATCCGAGTTGCAGATCACCAACGGTGACGGTTCGGGTGTTACGCCGTTTCATCGTGAATATTCTAGTCTAGCCGTGAATCCAGGCATCGAACTTGAGTACTCGAGCCACCCAATCGCAAACTTGGGGTCGTCTCTCAGGGTCTAGTGTGTAGTGCTCGCTGAAGGTCGAGTAGAACGGAGTGGCACGCAGGGCAGGAGTATCCAGGCCGACGTTGTAGGCCAACACCCCTGCCCAAGTGAAGTCAGCGGCGTTCGGGGAATCTCCCATCAGGAACGGCCGCTTCGACAAGGTCGCCTCGAGTGCCTCGGTATCGCGCATGATGTTCTGTGCCGCGGCAGCCTGCTTCTCTTCACTGGCTTCAACCCGACCGAAGAACATCCAGAACATGAGGCCAAGCGAATCCTTCACTCCGTAACGCGCTTGAGCTTCCCAGAGCTCTAGTTTCCGCATCGAATCAGGATCCTGCGGAAACAAGGTCGAGCCTGGGGTGGTGGCGTGCAGGTGCCTCAGGATGGCACCGGAATCGAATACACCAACGCCATCCTTCACCAATACAGGAGTAAGTGGTTGACCACTTGCGGCAATCAGGGCGCTGCGGTCGTCGGGACGCTGATGAAGTTCCTCATAAGGAAGTTGCAGGAAACCGAGAGCAGCTCGCACCTTTATGTTGTTCGGCGACGGCGCCAAAGTAAGCAGTTGGATCGATGACATCGGAGTATCTTAGCTCTCCTCGCGACCCTCACCCATTCACGGGAATAGGCTTCCCGTCTCCACCGATCGCTACATAGGTGACCTTCGCTTCAGTGACGCGAACCTCTTCACCTGGGCGATCGCGACGCTCAACGATCACATCGATCTGCACCGAGACGGAAGTATTGCCGACTACCACGTTGCAGGTGTAAAGAGACACCAAGTCGCCGACGAACACTGGCGCATGGAACATGATCGAATCCATGGCGATGGTCACATAACGCCGGTGCGGATTGATCCCGCGCATGGCTATCTCACCTGCCTGGTCGATCAGGCTCAGGATCACGCCACCGAATATCGTGCCGGCTGGATTAGTATCCTTCGGCAACAACGTCGTTCGCATGGCGAGCTCACGCGTTTCCGCATCACACGAGGTACATTCTTCAGTCATTCAGCCACCCTCCGAGGGTACTTGCAGTGTAGGACCGAACTCGGTGGAGTTCACCCGGAAAAAAATGTCCCGCACCATCGACGGTGGTGATGATGCCACCATTTCGTTCTGCGCGCTGCATGCCCTTGAAGTCGATGAACTCATCCTCTGAACCGGCCAGGAACGCAAGTCGGCGCGGCCAATCATCAGAGGCCGGCCACGGATAGAAGTTAGTCGGCCACGCCACCGCCATATAGCCGGCAACATCATTGCTCCGGCGAATTCCGAGCTCCAATCCCACTCTTGAGCCGAAAGAAAATCCCCAAATGAACACTGGGATTCCAACGAATCTCTCCTGAAGATAATCAAATGCTGCCTCTGCATCATCGATTTCGCCAAGCCCTTCGTCGTAATTGCCGTGCGATTGGCCGACACCCCTGAAATCGAAGCGCAGAGCCACACAGCCAGCCTCTAGCGAGCCCAAAGCTCCATATCGCACTACGTTGTTCTGTCGCGTTCCGCCGTGCACAGGGTGCGGGTGAAGGTGTACGACTGCGGCGCGCGGCGACGCCGCCGGCATCTCCAATGTGGCAGCCAAATCCCCAACCGGCCCAACGATCGTAAGGCGCTCTGGTGGCGGGGTTTTTAAGTCGCGCGGCATGGCCAAAACTGTAGCGCATCGCAATTGAAGACGATATGGCATGTATTACTGGGTAAACCAGTTTGCACCATGCTCATCCCTTCCTACCGTCTGGTTTTTTTCATCTGCTTGCTTGGTATTTCCGCAACGTTGTCTGCTCAGGAGGAGACATTGGATATGTTCGGCGACGAATCGCCGGAGTTCAGCCTGAGGATATTCGGCGATATCGGGGTGGAAGGAAGTACGAAGCCTGACCATCGCGGCGCCGACTTCGGATTCGGCTCACTCGACTTCGTCATTGCCGGTTCGATGGGTGAACGATTCAGTTTCTTCTCTGAATCACTAATCGAAGGTGAACACAATGATGAGATCTTCTTCGATCAAGAACGCGCATGGGTGAAGTGGAACGAGGGTGAGTCGTTCTATGTTCAACTCGGGATGGACAACAGTGTCATCTCGCGCTGGAACCGGATGTACAACCATGGACGTTGGCTTGAGACCACCATCACTCGCCCGTTCCTGGCGACCTTCGAGGATCAAGGCGGAGTCTTGCCGATGCATTTCCAAGGGGTGGAGTTCGGCGGGATGTTGTCCCCCGAGGCTGGCGATTGGGAATGGGTGACCATCATCTCCAACGGCCGTGGCCCGGATGTCGAGGACCGGCAGCGAGTGCATGACGACAACGATTCGAAGTCCTTTTCCGCCTCCCTGACGTTCACTCCTGCCTCCATGGAGGAACTGACCTTCGGCATAGCCGGGCTTACCGACCTCATCCCGGCCGACACAAGCTCAGCAGCGCGCAACGGCACGATAAGCGAGGTGATCTACGATGCATATTTCACCTGGTATGGTGAGCGCCTAGAGTGGATTGGTGAGTATGCGGGTGTTGCGCACAACGACGGGGTGAGCGGCAAGGATTTCCATCACAGCTTCGCATACCTGCAACTTGCCTTGCCGATGGATGACTGGACCCCCTACACGAGGTTCGACATCAAGGCCATGGATTCTGGCGACCCATACTTCGTCCCGGTCGACCAAGATCTCGATGAATGGAAACACCTCATCGGACTTCGCCACGAGATAACGGCTGGCAGCGCAGTCAAGTTCGAGGTCGGTTTCG
>CAZJGH010000009.1:0-16804 GCA_964545405.1 uncultured Planctomycetales bacterium | reverse complement strand
CACGTGACGCTCTCGGGGTCGTCGAGTCCGACGGCTTCGTGTCCGCTTCCCTGCAGTTTTCCTGGACATTCTGATGGCTACCAAGTTACTGGCAGTCGTGATGTGCGGGGTCCTCGCTCAACCTATCTCTACCGAACTGATCGGTGGTGACGAGGAGCAAGTGACCTACGCGGTCATCGTCAACGCCAACAGCAAGGTCGACGACTTGAGCATGAAGGACTTGAAGAAGTACATGAAGCTCGATCGTCGTTACTGGCCCGACAAGTCTTCGGTGATCCTCTATCAGAGGCCAGTGGACACTGACCTGCAGGAGTTCACCTTGAAGGAAGTCTATGGCATGTCCGAGCGGCAACTGCGCCGGCATTTCGTCTCCTTGATGAACAAGGGGGCGGTCAATGCCATCCCTACCGTGGTCAAGAACAAGGACATGGTGTGCCGTCTGGTCGGCAAGAAGGATGGCGGACTCGCGATGGTCATCGACGGCAACCTGCCGAAGACCGTCAAGGTGCTTAAGATCGATGGCAAGAAGCCAGGCGACAAGGGTTATCCCTTAGTCAAGCCAGCGAAGAAGGAGTCTTGATCATGTTATCGAACCTGCGCTTGGCACCGCGGATTCAGATCCTGATGTTCATCTTGGTGCTTCTTGGAGTAAGCACCTCGACCTGGTTGTCGGTCAGTGAAGAGACGCGCGATGAGAAGTCCCATATGCTCAGCGCCTCACGCAACACCGCAGCGCTTATCGCCTTGATGTCTTCCGACATGTTCGCGGCGGAGGATCGCGTCGGCATGCAGACCGTCATCTCGTCGGCCGCCTTCCGTGACCCTGAGATACTACGTGCATTCTTCTGCGATGACTCGGGCACGATCCTGGTGCACACTGACCCGGAACTTGAGGGTGATGATGTCCCAGAACTCGCGACTCCTCCTGAAGACCTGGTCGTCACCGAGATGCATGACGAAGGCAAGTCGTTCCTTAGGGTCACCACCCCGGTGCGCATCAGTGGGGTACCGTTCGGAACCTTCCGGCTTGATTATTCGATGGACTCACTGGCGTTCGCGAACCAGCGAATAATGGTCAACGGGGCTATTTCCGCCTTCCTGCTGCTGATCGCGAGTTTCATCATCTCCCATCTCGTCAGCCGTTCCATCGCCGGCCCAGTGGTGCAGCTTGCCAACGACGCCAAAGCAATTTCTGATGGCGACCTGACGGTCCGCAGTGCCGTACGTGGCAACGATGAAATCGGTCTGTTGGCCCAAGCCTTCAACCGCATGACCAAGAACCTCAGTGACGCTCAGGATTCACTCAAGAGCTACTCAGAGCGCCTGGAGGAGAAGGTGGCGGAACGGACCACCGAACTTGAAGTCGCTCGTGACCGGGCTGTCGAAGCGGAGTTCGCGAAATCTCAATTCCTCGCCAACATGAGTCATGAGATCCGTACGCCGATGAATGGCGTCATCGGCATGACCGAGTTGCTCATGGACACCGAATTGAACATTGAACAGCAGGATTGTGCCGAGACCATCCATCAGTCGGCTATGGCCTTGTTGACCATCATCAACGACATCCTCGACTTCTCCAAGATCGAGGCCGGACACCTGGACCTAGAACAAGCCGCCTTCCACCTGGCACCCGAACTCAACGCAGCCATTCGTATCCTATCCCCGACGGCTAAGGAGAAGGGTATCGAGTTGACCTGCGTGATGGATCAAGAGCTGCCAAAGTTCGTCGTCGGTGATTCCGTTCGATTGCGGCAGATAATCATCAACCTGGTCGGCAATGCCATCAAGTTCACTTCGGAAGGTCACGTGACCATCAAGGTCTCGAGCGAAGAAACGGATTCAAACTCCCATCTGTTGCGCTTCGAGGTCATCGACACCGGTGAAGGTGTCGACGAAGTCGGAAGGGAGCGGTTGTTCCAAGCCTTCACGCAGGCTGATGTCACCACCACCAGGAGGTTCGGGGGCACTGGCCTCGGGTTGTCGATCTCGAAGAGCTTGGTAGAGATGATGGGCGGCCAGATCGGCCTGGAATCGAAGCTAGGTGAAGGGAGCACGTTCTGGTTCAACGCTCGCTTCCGCTCTCTCGATGAGGACCTCACCGAGTCCGACCTGCTCGATGAATCTATGCTCCACGGTCGCCATGTGCTGGTCGTCGATGACAACCAGACCAACCGCAGGATCCTTACCAAGTTCGCCGACAGCTGGGGAATGGAGCATAACGCGGTAGCCAGCGCGTCGGCGGCACTCGCATTGCTCGAGAACGGCGAGGAGTTCGACGTCATCCTGTCTGACATGCAGATGCCCGACATCAGTGGCATCGACATGGCGCGGGAAATCAAGCTCCGCTTCGAGTGCGGCCCACCTGTGATCATCCTCACCTCTGCGGGCAAGAGCCTCAGCCAGTCGATGATGGATTCACGAGGGATTCATGGTTGCCTGCAGAAACCCACCGACCGGGCTCGAGTGTCTGCGGCCCTCGTATCCCTATTCTCAGGACAAGCCGCCAAGCGCCGCCACTCCACTGAGGTGATGCGACTCGAGCAACAGCCTCAACGCAGTGAATCGATCCTGCTGGTCGAAGACAACAAGCCCAACGTCAAGGTGATCGTGAAGCTGTTGAGTCGCTTCGGATTCAACATCGACGTCGCCAATGATGGAGTCGAAGCCCTTAGTGCATTCGAGAACAAGAAGTACGACCTGGTGTTGATGGATTGCCAGATGCCGCGCATGGATGGTTATGAGGCGACCGCGGAACTGCGTCGCCGCGAAGACTCGAAGGATGTCCCGATCGTCGCGATGACTGCCCATGCCATGAGCGACAACCGCCAGAAGTGCTTGGATGCAGGGATGGACGACTACCTATCCAAACCCATCGACCGCGTGGAATTGAAGCGTGTTTTTGATAAGTTCCTACCGTGGAACTCGTAGCCATCCTGCTGACCGACTTGCCGCTCGACGAGCGTCGCTTCCATGGGTTACTGAGGGATATCGCTGGCGGCTGCCTAGCTGGCGCCATCAGTCCTCGGGGCCTCGAGGCTCGCCATTCATTCGGTGACGCACAACGGCATGAGGATGTCGTCGATGTCCACGTATTGGTCAAGCCTGCCGCCAGTGCGCCAGCCGCAGCACTCCGCGAGCTGCACACTGCTGGATTCCGTCCTCAGTCGGCCTTGGAGCTGCTGACCTTCGGCGACGCGGAAGCGCGCGAAAACGCTTGGGCCTTGGTGAACCTCTATGCCGAGGAACTTCGCGGCTGGGTCCTAACCGATCATTTGAGCTTCGAACTGGCGGCTCAGCTTTGTGGGAATGATGATGGATTGTTGCATGTGCCATCTGCCTCCCACAGCGACACCAAGGCAGTGCTAATCTCGGCCACGACTATGAAACAACTCGCCCCGTGAGCGGAGTCCACAGAGAATTCCTAGGTTGGTCAGAACCGGCCTTGCCCCTGGCTGCCGATTGGCTGCTCGGAAGATATGGCAATGACCTGTCTGCCGTCACCGTCGTACTTCCTGGCCGGCGTGCCGGGCGACGCCTGATCGAGCTGTTGGTGCAACGCGCTCCCGCCAGCTGGAGTCCACCTGAGGTCTCCACTCTCGCCGAAGTCAGTGACATGCTGGTGGCTTACCCGCTGCCACGAGCTGGGCAGTATCAACGCACCTTGTGCTGGACGATGGCGCTGCAGGGTCGTGAACGAAAGGAACTCGAGACCATCCTCAGCGACCCACCAGACACTGGTGACCTGCCGGCATGGTGGAAGCTTGCTGGCATGATCGAGCGCCTGCACATCGAGCTCGCGGCCGAAGCGCTTACCTTCAGCGACGTCTTGGGGAATCATGCCGACGGCTATGCGTATCTCCACCAAGCCCCACAGCTTGAGATCGAGCGCTGGCAAGTCTTGACGCGAATCCAAGAGGCATACGCCGCCGCGCTTGAGGAGGCTGGTGTCTGCGATTTTCACCTTGAGCGGACCGCTGCCATCCGCCGTGGCAATATCGAATTGCCATCCAACACGCTGGTGATGCTTGGAGTCGCTTCAGCCAACCGCTTGCAGCGCTTGATGCTAGCGAGATTGGCCGAACAGCATTCGCTCACCGCCTTGATAATCGCTCCGGATCGTTTGGCAAACTCTTTCGACGACGCTGGCTTCATCGATCCTGGTGCATGGCAGGATTTCGACTTGGGCCTGCAGGACCACCAATGGCAAGTCGCGGACTCTCCCGAACAGCAGGCCGAGAGTGTAGTGCGGAAGCTACACGAGTGGTCCGGCGATGTCGCTCATGATGAAGTGACTCTCGGCACTTTGGATGCCGAGCACCTGCCGTACATCGAGAAGCAACTGGCTGAACGCGGAGTGGCCTTGCGCTCGCCCGAAGGAACCGACCTGAACCGCACCCCCCCGCTGCGACTACTCCTGGCAGTTGCAGCGTGGTTGGAATCGCGCAGCTTCGAGAACTTCGCCGCATTGATGCGCCATCCTGATGTAGAGGACTTGTGCTCAACCCAGTTGGCTGACCATGGCCTGGTCGGAAAGCTGGACAAGTACTTCAGCAAACACTTGCCACAGGCAGTGACTGGGCAATGGCTGGATCAGACCAAGCTTGCGTTGGCGCACAAGTTTTTGGCTGAGCTGCTGGGTGAACTTTCGACGATCCCTAACGCTCCGGCAGCGACTTGGGGTGTCAGGTTCGTTGAAGTGCTGAACACTTTCTATGGCCACCGAGAACTGGATCGCAGTCGCGAATCAGACCGCAAACTGGCCGCCGCCCTGCAGCAACTGGCCGCAGCGGCAACCGACCTGGAATCATTGGGAGACACGGCCAGTGGTCGTCTGCACCTAAGTCCAAGTCAAGCCTTGCGACTGTTCGTGATGCCACTGTTGGCCGCACAAGTACCTCCAGGGCGCACCGTACCTGAAAGCATCGAGGCTGTGGGTTGGCTGGAGTTGCCGCTGGATGATGCACCGGCGATGATCGTCACCGACTTCCGCGAAGGAATCGTGCCTTCGCCGATCGGCAGCACCGTCTTCTTGCCCGAATCGCTGCGCAACCGCCTCGGGATGCTGAATCATGAAGAGCGCTTGGCACGCGATCTCCACGCTACCGCCGTGCTCATCAACACCCGTGCATCACATCAGGACAAGATGCTGTTGATGTGTTGTCGGCACCGTACCGATGGCGAGGGTCTCCTGCCAAGCCGACTGCTGTTCCACTGCGAGCCAGATCGACTTGCACCTCGTGCCTTGGCTGCCTTCGCTGATTCACCTCCAGCTTCGCCCCTTGCAGCAGACTCGACCGAACGTGAGTACGTCCTACCCGGCCCACGTGAGTCGTTGCCGACTCACCTGGATCCATTCTCAGCATCAAGGCTGAACGTATATCTGCATTCGCCATACGAGTATTACCTCAAGTACACGTGCAAGGCCAGGACTGTCGACGACCGGGCACGCGAACTCGACCCACTCAAGTTCGGTGAACTCATCCATGAGGTGTTGGAGTCATATGGCAGATGTGAAGACATGCGGGGGGTCATCGATGCGCGAGGGATTACGCGGTACCTGAATGACACCTTGCAGAGTAGTGCCCTCGAATCGTTCGGCTCGGCGATGCGCTCGACCTTGCGACTGCAGCTGCTGCAGATGCGTCACCGCCTGGCCCACTTCGCGACTCATCAAGCCGAACTGATGGCTGCCGGGTGGATAATCCATGCCGTCGAATGGGAGCCACCAGGCGAGGTGGTCGAATGTGAATTCGGCGACACCAAATTCAAGCTGCGTGGCAAGATAGACCGCATCGACCACCACCCGGCTTCGAATTGTTGGCGAATCTACGATTACAAGAGTGGTGACGCGGCACGTGAGACCAAATCCGTGTTCAAGCCGCGGCTCGGCAAATGGATTGATGTCCAGTTACCGCTTTACCATTACCTCGCCGAACAGGTAGTGGGCGGCCGTCCATGCGCAGGCGAGAACGCTACTGTCCAAGTCGGATACTTCAACCTGCCGAAGAGCAACAAGAGCAATCCGATAAGCCTCGCGGCTTGGGATGCTACTGCAATTGCGGCCATGGAGACGCAAGTCGCTGCTGCGGTGAACGGGATCAGGGAGAACGACTTCTTCGACCCCGACCAGAATGTTCCACGCGATCCTCGCTTGGCGGTGCTCGCTGGATCGGGTTTGTTGGTGCCGGCCGGCTCCGCAGTAGATGACGAGGATGCGGAGGTCGAAGCGTGAGTGATTGTCTCTCAGCATCTAAAGTCCTGCTCGCCTCTGCCGGAACCGGCAAGACCTATGCACTGACCAACCGCTTCATCGAGTTGGCAGCCAACGGTGTGCCGCTGCAGGACATCTTGGCCACCACCTTCACGCGCAAGGCTGCTGGAGAGATCCTCGACCGCATCCTCGGGAGGCTGTCGGCAGCTGCACTCGACGACATCAAGTTCGAGGAGTTGAAGAAACCACTCGATGTCCCCGCGGCTTGGTCTCGGGATGATGCTCAGCAACTGTTGCGGGATATGCTCAGTAACCTGCACCGCTTCGAGGTTCGAACCCTCGACGCATGGTTCCAGCAGATCCTCAATGTAGTCGCCCTCGAACTTGGCCTGCCACCTGGATGGACCATCGGCGACCGTTTCGACCTCGACGAGCTGCGTGCGCAGGCGATCCTTGAAGTTATCGCCGACCTCGATCCCCATCAGGCTGACGACCTGCTGCGTGACCTGCAACAAGCGGAGTTCAAACGCAGTGTGTTCGATGGCTTGCTTGATCTGCTCGGCAAGGCACACGCCATGCATCTCAGTGGCGGCAGAAGGCCTGAAGTCTGGCAAGTACTGAGCGAGAGCAAGGCCCCTTCGACCGATGAGCTCATCGAGATAGAGCAGGCGCTCCTTGCCTTACAGGCTCCCAAGACCGGCAAGGGCACTCCGAACCAGCATTGGCAAAAGGGCATCGCTGGCTTACAGCGCGACTGGCAAGAGCTGAACTGGAAAGGGGTGCTTGGATCCTCATTGATGAATGCCGTCTTGGAGAACAAAGGCAAGTTCTCGAGGATCGAGATCCCGGGGCATGTCCAAGGCACCCTGACTAAGGCCGCCGAACTTGCCGCCAACAGCCTGTTGGTAGATTTACACAACAGCAACCTGGCGTTATGTGAGTTGGTCGAATCATTCTCTCAACGCCTCAGCCACCTCAAGCGCCAGACCGGTTTCTTCGACTTCGACGACATCCCACGGCTGCTGTCCGACCCATCGCAGGATCGGATTGCCCAGCATCGCCTAGGCCGCCGAGTGAAGCACCTACTGCTGGACGAATTCCAGGACACTTCGGTCCTGCAATGGCAAGTACTCGAGCCGATGATCGAGAAGATCACTCGTCCCGAAGAGGAAGAGGCCAGCCTGCTTTGCGTGGGCGACGTGAAGCAAGCCATTTATGCTTGGCGTGAAGGCGAGTCTGACTTGCTGGCGGGCATCAATGGTTGGTATGACATCCCATTCAAACCGCTTTGGGAGAACTGGCGTTCATCGCAGAAGATCCTCGAGGCTGTGAATGTAGTCTTCGGAGACCTACAGAGCGGTGCGCCCGTGATCGCAGAGAACGCCTGCGACACTACCTTGGAAGGAATCAAGGACTGGGCTAACCAATTCCCTAGACACCAGGCGGCCAAGGACATCCCTGGCAGTGCGTGGTTACTGCAGAGTCAAGCCGAGAAGCGCAAAGGCTCCACTCCGGATGTCATGCGCCTAGTCATCAGCCGAGTGCAAGCCTTGCACGAGCAGGCACCGAGCGCCAGCATCGGCATCCTGGTCAGGCGCAAGCGGGAGATCCAGACCTTACTGCTCGAGTTGAAGCGCTTAGGCATCCGAGCGAGTGGTGAAGGCGGCAACTTGCTGACGGATTCCGAGGCTGTCCAGTTGGCTCTTTCGATGTTCCGTCTGGCTGATTATCCAGGTGACAGCACTGCCTTCTTCCATCTGGCTACTTCACCTCTCGGCCCCTTCCTCGAAGCGCACTTCGATGTATCTGAAGGTGCGAGTTTCGGCGCCCAGAAGCTCTCCAGGTACTTGCGCCGACGTCTGCTCGACGACGGTTGCGGTCAGTTCCTGGTCGACGTCGCTGAGGTGATGGAGCGACAGCAGTTGTTCGATGTCTGGAATCGTCACCGCTTCGGGCAGCTGGTGGCGCTGGGCTTGAAGTTCGAGAAGCGCAACGAACTTCGCATCAGCAGGTTCGTCGACCTGATCGAAGAGCATCAAGTCAATGACCCTCTTGCGGCGCCAGTTCGAATCATGACCGTTCATGCATCCAAGGGATTGGAATTCGATGCGGTGATCATGCCGTTCTTCGACTCGCGCAACAATTCGCGCAATGCCCTGTTGGCACGGCGCCTCGATCCACGACGTGGTTACGACTTCATCTCGTTGACCCCGAACAAGTCGTTACTCCCATTCTCCACTGACCTGAAGGTCATGGACGGCCTGCGGATCCAGCGTGATGTGCGCGAAGAGATGTGCGTCCTGTATGTGGCGATGACCCGCGCACGCCAACGTCTGGAGATCATCCTGCCGCCACCGGTGAAGAAGTCGAGCGTGTTCCGCACCGAGAACCTCTTGCGTTCGACGATGCGTGACGAGTTCATCGAACCGTTCGAGATTCCCAATGCCGAGGTCCTGTGGCACAACGCCACCCAAGTGGATTTCGAATTCTCCGCCAGCGAACTGGAATCCAGCGCACCAGGCAAGAGTCCCTTGCCAGCGCGACTCGAGCTGCAGGCTTCCTGCGGGAAGCGCGCCTTACCGCGCTGGAGCCCATCGAGCACCGAAGGTGACGGCATCGTCGGCGGCGCATCCTTGCTGTCATCCAACGCCTCTTCAGCTCGAGCCCGGGGTACCGCCATCCACCGCCTTTTCGAGGAAGTCGCCTGGATCGATGATTTCCGCGGCAACGACCAACACCTCCTGCGCCTGTTAGGAGAGTGCGGTTTCACCGGCGGCGCGGCGATGGACATGATCGCCAGCTTCCGTGATGCACTTGATTCGCCGGCAGTACGTGAGCTGCTGAAGAAGCCGGAAGGCGTCGACGTCGACCTGTGGCGCGAGCTGCCGTTCGCGATCGCGGCACTCGATGAACATGGTGCCGACTCGATCCTCACGGGCATCTTCGACCGCGTCGTAATCCGCAAGTCGGAAGGCAAGATAACCAGCGCTACCATCATCGATTTCAAGACTGGCCCGGTGGCTGGTGAACTGGATCTCGCCAGCAAAGTTGATTTCTATCGCGGACAGATGCGCGCTTATCGCAAGGCCCTTTGCGCACGCACTGAGCTCGCGCCGGAACAGGTCGGATGCAAGCTACTGTTCGTTGACGCCGGCCTAGTCGCTGATGTCTGAGCCTTTCACCAACCCAAACTCATCGATCTCATCTCCAGACATCCAGTGGACCGTCTCGAATGGGGCTGCATCTAGAGTGAAGAAATAGAACTCCTCACCCTGATCCAGCATCTCCCTGAAGTAGGTCAACTGCGAGCGATGGGCATGATGGTTGCGCGGCAGGGCAGCGGGATCGACTTCCTCACCAGGAATACTCCAGGCATGGACTCCTATCCTCGCACCAGGTTCGATCGTCCGTTCGACACCCGCGCAGAACAAACCAACCCCACCTGAAGCGATAATGCCGTCGGCTGAAACTACGGTTTTCAGGCCAGCTTTCCTGATCAGCCTGCCGCTGTACACGTTGACGTCGTCGTTGACGGAACCCGGAACATTCTCGAACACGATGGTTTCCACTTCGGGGTGGGCGGCCAACAGGTATTCAAGCTGTCGGTAGGTGCCGGAACCCAACTCGCCGTTCAAGAAGGCGTTGTCGCCATCCAAGCGAAATACGCTCGAGCCGGCACTCATATGCAGCTCGGCCAATAAGGGCACCCCACGATCCATGCGACCACGAATACGTACCGCCTCGGCACCGATCGACACGAACGTGGCGTTGCTCACCTCCATTATCGATTTCTCGTAGACCAACTGGACACCCTCACTAGGCTGCCCATCGACCAGAGGCACGATCAGGTAGTTATCCGAAGTACCGAGTTGCGCCACTACCGACATCGAATCGTCGCCAACAGTTGGGCTCGGTTCCATGACGAACTTCGAGAACTCGAAGAAGTACGGGCCGAAACGCACGAACCCTCCCGGCGAGGTGGTGAGGATCTCATCGGTCAACTCACTGACTTCGACTGCGTCAGGAGTACTGCCACATGCAACGATAAGTGGCAACATCAGGACCGCAGAGGAGGACAATTTCATTCCGGAACCAATGCGGCTATCGATGGCCACAAAGGTGCTTCTAACTCTAACGCCTCGCCACTGAATGGATGCTCAAAAGCCAGCTTCCATGAATGCAAGGCTTGGTGGTCCAACCCCAACAACTCGTGGTCGTCGGCAGTCAGTTCGTTCTTGATATGGCGAAGAAACACTTCGTCGCCTCCCAGATAAAGCTTGTCGCCTAGGATCGGGAAACCGATCGCCGCCAAGTGAACACGTAGCTGATGCTGACGCCCGGTCTGTGGATACAGTTCAACCAGCGTGCGTTTATCCCACCGTTTCCTGACCTTCCAAAGCGTCTCGGAGGGCCAGCCCTCTCCTTCAGGCTGCACGCCGATGCGCAAGCGCACCTCACTATCGAAATCCTTGCCCAGCGGCAGCTTGATGGCGCCTTCGTCGTCGGGCATCTCCCCTACCACTACAGCCAGATAAGCCTTCTTCACCTTCCGAGCCTCGAACTGCCGACCTAGCCTGGTGCGACTCAGTTGATCCTTGGCCGCGATTATCAAGCCAGTGGTCTCGCGGTCGAGGCGATGACACAACGTCGGCATGTCACGGGTCTTGCCGAACAGCGCGGTGTGGCGGATGTGTATTCGCTGGATGACCGAATCGAGCAGATGGCCATGCGATGGATGGACGTTCAAGCCTGGCGACTTACTCACGGCGACGATCTGGTCGTCCTCGAACACGACCTGCAAATCGGTCGGGTCGACTCCATCCTCGATCGGTTTGGCCTCATCCGCACCTGGGGCATCGAGGCGCACCACCACTTCCTGCCCGCACCGCAACTTCAACCCGGTGCGGATGCGTCCGACCTCGGCACGTTGGGGGTCCTTGAACGGCAGCACCTGCACGGCACCATCCTCGATGATCTGTTGGATCCCAGTACGTGAACGCCAATCAAGTCGCCCGTTCAGGAAGCCATCGAGTCGTTGCCCATGCTCAGGTGCACCGACCTCGAAGCGCCACTCTTGATACGGCAAGCTCAGATCGCGTTGACCGCGACGGCGTTTGCGTTCTGGAAGTGGACGGGGCACAGGAAAATGCTGAGGACGTCAGCGGACAAGTCGGCCAAAAAAGATAAAGCCCCAGCGCCACATGATGGCGCCGAGGCTCAATCGTTCATCGCAGTACGATGACTAGAAACGAGCGTTACGACGGATACGCTCAGCGCGCTTGATCACGCGCATGCGCTCCTTGCCCTCGAGGCGTTTGGCGGTGGTCGGCTTCACGTAGAAGGTACCTTCCTTCATGGCGGTGAAGAGACCAGATTGGTTGCACTGGCGCTTGAAGCGGCGCAGGGCGGCCTCGAGAGACTCGTTTGGACGTACTTGGACCTTAATCATCTATTAAACTCTTCCGGAATCAAACCGGCAGTTCCCATTAGCGGGCCGGATAGTCTATCGGCTGGAGCTGAATCCGTCTACTCGTTGCAGCCCTAGCTTTTCTCCGAAATCGATGCCAGAACACCCCCGAAACCGCGCTAAAGCCGACCATGAGTCCCTCGAGGGGCAGGTGGCCGCCGTGATTTTTCAGGGTGAGGATAGCGGATTCGCGGTCATCAGCTTGATGGTCGAGGGAGAAGGCGCGATTACCGCTGCTGGAGGCATGGGTGAGGTCCACGAGGGCGAATTCCTGCGCTTGCACGGGTCCTGGACTACCCACCCACGTTTCGGCCGGCAGTTCCAGGCGCAGTGGTCTGAGCACACCAGCCCTACCACCCTGGATGGCCTTGAGAAGTACATCGGCAGCGGCACCTTCCCCGGGGTCGGGCCAGATATGGCCAAACGCCTAGTCAACCATTTCGGGATCAACACCCTTGAGGCCTTGGAGGGCGGCAAGGTGAACCTGCAGGAGGTGCCAGGTATCGGTCCGAAGCGGGCGGCTGCGTTAGCCGAGGGATTCCAGGAAGGCCGTGAACGCCACCGGGTCTTGGCTGAGTTGCGCGGCTTTGGGCTCAGCGGAAACCATGCCTCTGCCTTGTATGAGCGCTGGCAAGCTCGTGCGATAGAGCGAGTACAGGCCGACCCGTATGCCTTAGTCGGAGATCTTCGCGGTATCGGCTTCAAGACAGCCGATGCAATCGCCAGTGCAGTCGGCATCCCATTGGATTCCGCGGTTCGGGCTCGCGGGGTTCTGCTCCACTTGTTGCGCGAGGCCAGCCGTGAAGGCCACACCTGCCTGCCGGAGATGCAAGTCCTAGAGCAGCTCGATCAACTCGGCCTTGGCCAAGACTCGATCGTCGAAGGTGTGAAAGGAGCGATGGACGCTGGACAGGTGCGACTGGAGCAGGTCAACCAAGACGGCAACCATCCAGAGGCTAAATCCTTCTACATGGCCGAACTGCTCGAAGCCGAGGCGGGCTTGGCCAGTGAGATCCAACGCCTGCTTGCGCCCGGGGATGTTGCCCTCGCGACGCCCGAGCAAGTCTTCAAGGCGATGGAACGCACGGCCTTCCGACCGGACGCCAGTCAACGGCACGCCCTGGAGATGGCATTGGCTGCGCATATGTCCGTCATCACCGGCGGACCGGGCACTGGCAAGACCACCACTTTGCGCCTGTTGCTTGAGATCATCACTGCAAGCAGCGACTTCGAGGTGAAGCTTGCATCGCCTACTGGGAGGGCGGCCAAACGCCTGCAGGAAGCAACTGGATTCGAGGCCTCCACCATACATCGCCTCCTTGGTTTCGATCCGGTCAGCGGCGGCTTCAGGCATGATCACGAAGAACCGCTGGAGCTGGATTACCTAATCGTCGATGAAGTCTCGATGATGGATGTGAAGCTTGCACACTCTCTCATGCAGGCTGTGCCCGATGGCGCACGAGTGTTGTTGGTCGGTGACGCTGACCAGTTACCATCGATCGGGCCTGGCTCGGTACTGCGCGACCTGGTCGCCGTGCCGACCGTCCCTACCACCCGCCTGGAACAGATCCACCGACAGGATGCCGGCTCCGGCATCACTGATGCCGCGCACTCGATCCTGCATGGAGAGATGCCGCACATCGCCACGAGCTCCTCGGGCACCGGCGACTTCTTCCTGACCTTCATCGACGATGCGGAGCAAGCCGCCGAGATGGTCGAGCGCATAATCGCGGAACGCATCCCTGAGAAATACGGCCTCGACGCCAACCGTGACTTGCTACTGCTGTCGCCTATGTACCGCGGACCGTTGGGCGTCGATGAACTGAACCGACGCTTATCCGAACGATTGAACCCAGATGGAGATGAAGTCGGGTGGGCGGCTCCACTCCGCACTGGTGACCGAGTGATGGTGGTGCGCAACGATTACGACCGCGAGACCTTCAACGGTGATACCGGCGAGGTGATCTCGATCGGCAAGGATGAACTGGTGGCCGAGATCAACGGCGAGCCGCAGCACTATGGCCGCGATGAAGTTAAGGACTTGATACCTGCGTACTGCGTGACTGTTCACCGTGCCCAAGGCTCCGAAGCACGTGCCGTAGTGATCGTCTTAGGCAACACTCACTATCCGATGTTACGCCGCAACCTGCTCTATACGGCAGTAACCCGCGGCAAGGAGTTGGTCGTAATCGTCTGCAGCAAGAGTGCGCTGCGCCGCGCCGTCAGCAACGACTTCGAACGAGTCAGGTTCGGTGGCTTGATGGCGCGCTTGGCCTAGATGTAGCCCAACTCGCGCAGCACCGCCAACTCGGATGGGCTGAAACTTCGGATAGGTAGATCAGGCAATGCATCCTTGAGCATGCGCTCGCGAACCATCTGCTCGAGCTCCTTGACCTTTTCTTTCTCCACGTCCAACAAGTCAAACAGCTCGCCAGGGTCGTCCGCCAAGTTGTAGAGATGCTCCGCTTCCAAGGTGTACTCACCGGCCTGCGGGACCGCATACTCATCTGAGCGGTCGTAGTCGTAACGCAACTTGCCTAGCATCTTCCAATCCCCCACACGCATGCTGACTCGTTCGATCATGAACGACATCGCCGGTTGTGGTCGTGCATCGGGTGCCAGTACATCTATGCCGTCGAAGCCGTCGGCGTTGACACCGGCAAGTGACAGCAGGGTGCGGGCGTTGTCGATCATGTTGGGCATGAAATCCAACTGCCGCGGCTCCAAGCCAGGAGCCACCAGGATGAACGGCACCGCGACTTCTTCCTCGTACAGGGATTCACCGTGTTCTACGTTGCCATGTACGCCGAAGCCTTCGCCGTGGTCAGCCGTGAAGGCGATGATCGTCGGCCTTCCGCTTGCCTCGACCGCCTCGAGTAGGCGCCCCAACTGCTGATCGAAGTAGGCGACTTCCTCGGCGTAGATACCGTGCAGGTATTTGCTGCGTTGCTCATCCAGCTCGGTCTGCAGGCCGCTGGTGCCGCGCACGTCGTCGCGCAAGGTGACGCGCATGTTGAACGCTGAAGTCGGTGAGCTGTCGAAGCCAGTCGGCACCATATCCTCGGTAGCCAGCGTGCCAGCAAACCCTGACGGTGGGCCGTAGGGAGTGTGTGGGTCGAAGTATTGTGCGAACAGGAAGTACGGGCGCTCGTCCTGCTGCAACTCGCGCAGATAAGTGATTGCGGAGTCAGTGGTACGCTCGCCTTCGCGATGATGATGGCGGTAGGTTCGTCGGGCTGAGGGATTCAGCAAGTGCCCCATCGGCCAACTCAACACCGCCTTGGGCCTGATCAATCCGAGCATGGAGTTATCCCGAACCCAATGCATGTAGGTCTTCCAATAGGTGACCGCAGTCAAGCCATGCCAGGTCTGGAAGCCAAGGTCGAAAGGCATGAACTCTTCATCTGCCTCGGGAATCTCAGTGAGAAGGGTGTTGGTGCTGACTGCCGCGGTGCGATAACCAGCCTCCTCGAAACGCACTGCCAACGGTTTGCATCCGTAGTCGGTGACCAACATCTTCTTGGTCGGCCACGGTGACAAGTTTCCGCGCATACCGATCTTCTCGATATCGAAACCTGTCAGCAACGACAGGTGACTAGGCAGGGTCTGGTTGGCAGGAGCGGTCGCAGATGCTGCCCACACGCCGCGTTCACGTAACCCATCCATCACTGGAGTGGGAATCGATGGATCGAGGATGGCATCGGCGCGGAGAGTATCGCAGACCACGAACAACACATCCGCGGTCCCAGCGGGTGGCGCTGCGAATTCTTCGGCAGCGGCAGACAGCGGAGGGGCATCCTCGATCGGAATCACGCTCCAAGATGCTGGTGCCACGAGGTAGACGATGACTGGCGCCAGATGTGCAGCGATCCCAAGATTCGGAAGCAAGCCAGCCAACGGAACTTCGCGCCGCCAGAACACCGCCACCAATGCGATGGCGAAGCCCGCAGTGAACCATGACCACGGGGCGACAGCACAAGCTATGCCGAGGATGAGGCCTCGCCAAGCGCTGCGCTTGCCGAAGAAGAAGACGATCAAGCCAGCAATCCAACCTGCGAAGACGCCATTCAGTGTGGTGGCGAACAAACGCTCACGCCACATCGGTAACTCTTGCTCCCAACCGAGACCTATCACGGTGAGCATCAGGCCAGCGAATGTGGCGCCGAGGACGGCAGTGAAGATCGCTTTCAAGGATTAGTAACCGGTTGGAGCAGAGGCCGCAGGAGATTCGTCATCTCCGGTGTAGCCCATCTGATTCATGTGTTCATTGTCCTCAGCCGAGATCTCGCGCAGACCCAGCTCTGGATAGATGTCCTTCTTCAGGCGTCCGCGAATCTCCGTCAGCAGTCGCTCGACTTCCTGCGGCTCTTGCTCAAGCAGGTTGTTCAGTTCATCGGGGTCTACCGACAAGTCGAACAGCATCAACGGTTGCAGTTGGTACATCCCTGCCTCGACCTGCCTTCCGGCTTCGCGATCGGCGTCGGTGTCATTGTCGTAGCGGAAATTCGCATGTAACTTCCAGCGCCCGTCGAAAGTCGACAACTGGCCGTTGCGGAAACTGAGGGTCGCGCGTTGCTGATACGAGGCATCCAGGACGTTGCGTCCGTCGGCGTGCTCGGTGTTGATGCCAGCAAGCTCCAGCAAGGTCCGACTACCATCGACGAGCTCGGGTGCGAATGGCAATTCAACACCTTCAGGCACCCCGACACCGTTGAGGATGAACGGCACTTGGACCTCGCTCTCGAATAGTGAGTGACCGTGAGCCGGCTCGGCATGCTCACCGAAACCCTCACCATGGTCTGAAACGAACAGGATAATCGTCGGCCGGCCAGTGGCGCGAATCGCGCTGACCGTCTGCCCCAACAAGGAATCGAAGTATGCGACCTCTTCGCGATACAGGTCATGAAGGTGGCGACCTGTCGGCAGGTAAACCTCGCGGGTAGTCACGTCATCCTTCTCCAAGCAACCGACATGCAGCTGTCGGCGCATCAGGAACTCACCTTCATAACCGCTGCTGAATGCACTTGGGCGCTCCGAATCCTTGGCTATCGTGCCAGCGAAGGCTGGCGGCGGCAGGTACGGATCATGCGGTTCCATGAAGTTCGTGAACAGGAAGTAGGGACGCG
>CAZJGH010000008.1:16147-24837 GCA_964545405.1 uncultured Planctomycetales bacterium | reverse complement strand
TAGGACAGGTTGCGACCGTAAGTCTTCTTCGCCGAGTGGTACATGTTCTGGACATCAACGAAGACTGCGACGCGTTGACGTTTCAGGAAACCACCAGGTGATGCGAAGCCACCGTTGTTATGGATCTTGCCGGTACCGGGATCGAGGTTCAGCTGACGCCGCAAGCGCCACAGCTCATCCTTGAGATCAAGGTAGCGATCCTCGAGGTCATCGCGCTCGATGCCGGCGATATCTTCATTCGCATCGAGGATTATTGAGCCTTCAGCAGTAGGGACAGCTGCAGCTTGCTCAGATGATTCAGGAGTGCCGATTTCGGCGTCTCCCCCGAGGTAAGTTTCGGTTTCAGTCATTGGGGCAGGGAGGTTAATTGGGGAAACAATAGGCCTGGATAAACCCGAATATAGGCCGGGACAGCTCTTAGGCCAGGGGAAGAGCTGCTGGACCTTTTAGTATAACTCTAATGTGATTGACGTGTTGGAACAGAGAGCTAGTGCTCCGCAGTTCGGATTAAATACTTGGCCGAGCTTCGACAATGCGGTCAATTCTGTATGTTTTATAGAAGTGTCGGTCGTGGCATAAGGCTTCCATCCACAGGTAGCGCCCGGAGCGATAGAAGAAGCGCGGGCTGACCATGGTCTTGAAGATGCCGCCGTGCCTAAGGCGATAGGTCATCTCTATCGCTTCGCCGGAAGTCGCGGCTTCGCGAAGGAATTCGCGTTGCGCGGGCAGGCGAATCGTCTCTGGAGTGAAGCCATTAAGCTCACGGCCTCGCCCCATCGAGGATGTATTGAATTCCGAGCCGAACATCATCTCCATCTTGCGCATCAGGTTGAGGGTGTGTTCAGCATCTGCGAGCGCACGGTGGTGCTCGGCAGCAGGCAGTCCCAATTCAGCGACCAGGGCCTGCAGCGCATGTGACTTGCGCTTGAGCAGCCTCCTGGAGGCACGCAGAGTGCAATAGGTTGGATTGTCCGGCAAGGTGAATCCATATCGCGCCGCCTCACATGCGAGCATGGTGGCGTCGAACTGGACATTGTGGCCGACCAAAGGGGCCTTGCCAGCCCACTGCAGGAACTCTTCGACGACCTCATCGGCGGTCGCTGCTCCGACCACAGCCTTGTCGTCGATGCCATGGATGCGGATGACAGCAGGCGGAATCGGGCACTCCGGATTGACCAGTCGTTCGAACCGGTCCACCACATTGTTGCCGCGAATCTTCAGGCCACCTATCTCGACCAGCCGCGCGCCCGGAGGCATTCCAGTGGTCTCCGTATCGAAGACGACGAACTCGCGCGGCAGGCTCACGGCTTATTTTACCGGATAGGTCTCGCGCACCCAGGTCTCCCACTTGTCGTCGGCTTGGACGAAGGTCCATCCGAAGTTGTCCTTCAGGGCCTTGCGCTGGGCATCAAGGTTGTTGGTCTGGTTCGGGTCGGTCTTGAGCTGCACGATCCACTTGCCGAAGGCTTCAGGGTCGTGCTGCATGAGGAACATCAGTTTCGACCAGGCAGTCAGGTGTGCCTCGAAGGTCAGGTCGCCGAAGGAGCGCAGGCGGCTCAGCGCGGCGAAGCCAGGGGCATCACCCTTGACCACATATTTGCGCACCAGCGGTTCCCACTTGGCGGCGTCCTTGGACATCTCAGCGGCACCTTCATCGAGGTCGTAGAAGTTGTACTTCACCGAGTTGCGACGGGTCATGTAATGCCCAAGTCCAGAGCGCAGCCACACCGGAGCTTCGACCAGATACAACATGAATCCATCGAGGATGTTGATGCTGACGTTATGCAGCAACGCATTGTGCACATGCTGATCATGCTTCATCTTCTCGGACTCGGTCGAGAAACCGAACCACAAGGAACGCGACACCGGCTCCGTGTTGGGCGGACGCCAAGTCACGTGCCAGCGCTGGGGGTGAGGATCCATGTGGCCGATGTAGTGCTGCTTGGTCTCGAGGAAGTCGGCTTCATAATGCATCATCATGATCTCGTACTTCATCGGCATGCCCAAGTAGCGGCCAAGTCCGACCCAATGCGGCATTCCGGCAGCGCGAGTTGGTCGCTCGAGGTAGTCAGCGGCCAGATCCTCCTTCCAGGTGCTGTCTGATGCCGCGATGAAGGTCTCCTCTTCTGGCAACAGGTCGAACTCATCGTTGCTGTAGCCGAAGATGTCGCTCAGATGGTCATATGCCTTCTCGATGCGGAACGCCATCAGGTGAATCCGCATCCAACGGTCGAGGGTCTTGACCTTCTTGGGATCTACAGACGGGAAGAGCTCGGCCAGTTCGGTCAACTCGGCGCGATAGGCCTTCTTGTCGGCCACCGGAATCTTCCACGGCTTCAATCCCGAACCCAAGCGAAAGTGAGTGGTCTCCAACCACACCATGTCGTTGGCGGCTAGGTGGTTCTGCACCTCCTTGGAATCCGACTTGAAGAACATGAACGGGCCATGATTGATGATGCCAGCCTCGGCCATGATCTCGGGATCCTCGCCGCACACGGTGCAGACGTTCTTCTTCTTCGACTGCGCGGAAAGCGGAGTCAGCAGGGCTATGAAGGCTATTACCGTTAAGAACTTAGGCATTACAGTTTGGCTTTCCAGGCTTCTGCGCGTTCGATGATCTCGGTCATCGAAGGGCGCTCGAGGGGTTCTTCCTTGGCAATCACGACTCGGCAGGCATTGATCGCAGCGAGGCGCAAGGAGGTGTCACTTTCGGACAGGAATGGTGCGACTAATCTGGCGTGCTCTTCGATCCCGAAGAGCTCGAACATCCTTAGTCCGGCGAGCTTCTCCTTGAGGCGCTTGCGTTGCAGCCATTGAGTGACGGAGGAGCTTAGTGGTTCACGCTTGACGGAAGCGAAGTCACTACGGAACGTGCCAGCTTCCTTCAGCCAGCGGCTGCTGACATGCTGTTCGATGATTCCGAGCGCTTCCTTGTCGCCACGCAACACCAATCCGCGTGCTGATTCATAGGCGACCCCAGCTGATTCAGACTTCACTAACGGCGCCAGGAATTTACCCGCATCCTTGCGTTCACTGTCGGCATAACGCCGCACCAGATAGACCTTGATGGCGTCAGGTTCCTTCTTGCGCAGGATTGACCAGGCCAGCTTCAAGTCGTCGTCGACCAGGATCTGGTCGAGTGTCTGCCACAGGGGAGCGATGCGATCCGCTTTCTCCATGCGCGCCACTGCTTGCAGGCACATGGGAACCGCCGCTTCACCGACGCCGAGCAACGTCTCGACACCAGCATCGACATCCTCTTGCTTCTTGCCTTTCTCGAGCGCACGAAGCCCGGCCTGGACGACCTTCTTGTTGGGGCTGGTTAGGCGAGCGAACTTCTTCTTCTCTGGTTTCTCCTTCTCTGCCTCGGGATCCTGTTTCGGAGCCTCAGGCTCTTGGGCGCTCGAACTGCAGGTGGCTACGACTGGTCCGCAATGGCTGGTCAAGGGCACGGCCTGGAAGCCGATGTGAGTGAGGATCAGGCAGGGGAGGGCAGCAATCATTATTTGTCTTGGGGGGCAATGCGGTCGTGGCGGAACTCAAGCGACAGGCATTCGATGAGTTCGGCATTGCCAGTCAAAGGCAGTGCAGACCAGTCTGCTTCAGCCTGCTGACGGTCTGCGGCGGAGCCGACCGGGAACTGAATACGATATAGGCTGACCGGAGCACGGTTACGGACGCCTTCCATGCGTTCAGCGAGGCCAACCAGCTCCCATCCATAGGAGGTCTTTAGCGGGCCGGCCCATTCGCCGTCTTCCAAGGCAGCTACCGTAGCCGCAACTGTCGCCCCGATCGCGCTTGGCGAAGGTTGTTTGGGAAGGTCGACTTCGGCAGGGGCAGAAGTCTCTGCAGCCCAGCGAGCCATCTCCTCAGCGAACTCGGCGCCAGATTCAAGGCGCCTGACATACTCCTCTGCGGACGCCAGGGCCGCGGCACTCTGTTCTGGAAAGCGCTGATGGAGAATCGCTGCTGTGCCCATCCCATTCATTAGCAAACTCCTTCGGATAGTGTCACGTCCTTCAATCGAGAAGGATTTGGTCATGTTCAAATAAGCATCTTCAACTACCTCGAACGGCAATTCCGTGGTGCCGATGATTAAAGGTTCTGGGCGGCTGCAACTGGGTGAAACCAGTCCCAAGCCGATGGTCAGCAGGAGTGCTGCGGCTTGTCGGGCGGTAGGTCGGTAGGTCAAGTAGGGTCTGCGCATTTGCCGATGAGAGGGTGATGAGCGGGTAAAATATAGAATCGACCCGTAATCTGGGCTCGGAACTTCCATAGTAATGATATCTCTCGCTACCGTCTTCCTCTCACTTCCATGCCCGATGCCGGCGCTTGCTCCAGCTCAAGAATCGACTCAAGAGGTCGATTCGACTGTGGTGAGCCATCAGGAGCGCCTCGATAGGGCCCTTATCTACTCGGCTGGTGCACGTTACATCGTGCAGTTAGAGCTCGACGCTGCGATTAAGGTAGAGATTCAACGGCGTAAGGATGCTGGAGTATTCGTCGGTGAGGTCGACCTCACCCAGGAGGAGGTCGATAACGAGGTTATGCGTCAGATGGAGAAAGTCTTGGCTCAAGACCCGACGGTGGATTTTTGGCAGCTGATGCGTGCTCAAGGCTTCACCAAAGCCACCTTCCCGATGGAAGTGCGGAGGCGCATGATCGGTCAACGCATGTTCTTCCCACTCGACCCTGAAAGATGGCCGGTCGAGCAGCTCAAGGAGATCATGTTGCCACGCTGGAACCAGGACCTGCACGCTGATCATCAGACCTTGTTGGAGATGAAAGCCAAGGGTGAGTTCCAGATGCTCAACGAGGATCACATGAACCAGTTCCTGATGCCTGGGGTGTGGTTGTGGCTGCACCAGAAGCTGGACATCACCAAGCCGGCGTCTGGGTTGCCTGAAGGGGTGTGCCTTAACGTCAACGGCACGGAATACCGCACCGCAGATGTACTGGCTCAGATTGCACCGATGGTTTCCGACGTCGATCGTCAGTGGGCGAAGAACTTCGTTGCGAATGTCGAATTGTTGGAAGCCGACCTGAAGGCATCCGGTCACTACCTGAGCCAAGAGGAGTTCGAAGCCTACTTCCAGGAGGAGGAAGGTAGATACAACGACTTCTTCCCGCACAAGCGGATGGTGATCGAGTACTACGGCTTCCCGAGCATGGAGACTTACCGCCAGTACCTACGCGTGCGGCGCTCCTTCCATGCGACCTTGCCCGCCGCCGATACTCCGGAATACAAAGGCATGCTTGACCACATCCTCGAGTCCTACGGCCCAGGATATGGTGGCGGTCGTGTGCAAGCCGAGGTCCTGATGCTTAGCGCTCGCGAGAAGGAGACCGGTAGCTATCCATTGAAAGGCGATCCCTATGCCAAGCTTGAAGCTCGGGTGAAGGAGGTCAGCGAGATCCTGGTGGACGGCGAGGACTTCCAGGATGTACTGGTCGAATACAGCGACTACCCGCCGTCACTTGCCGGCGCAGGAAGCGGGACCCCGCAACCCAACCGCGGGCGCTTCGACAACCTGCAACGCCATGAGTTGCGCACCTTCTTGGGCGAGAACGACTACACCGACTTCATCTACGGCTACTCGCTCACCGATGACATCTTCTATCGCTCCGAGGATGAGACCATCTTCGGCCCGACCAGAAACCCGCTGGGAATCATGTTCTATAGGGTCCTGCGCCACTCTGACCCACGCCAAGCCGTCGACCTGGAAGGCGACCCGCGCATGAAATGGCAGGTCAACGAGGATCTGCTCACTCATCACCTCCTCACGCACCTCAAGGAACTACGTAAGTAACTACCCTGACCTGCTAAAATGCCGAATCCACCCGTGCTGCGGGTCCCGGAACAACCAGACTGATGCTTCTTTTCTCCACGCTACTACTTTCCTTCTCCTGCATGCTGCCGATGACTGCCAGCCACAGCGCTGTTGTCGTCGATCCAATCCAGGAACCTGCTGCCGCCACTGCTGAGGTCGCTGCGGATCCTGTCAGTCATGAAGAGCGTCTCAAGCGCACCTTCATCTACTCCACCGGCTCGCGTTACGTCCTGCAGCTGGTACTCGATACCGTCCTCGAATCCGAGATTGCGCGGCGCAAGGAAGCCGGCATCTTCGTGGGCAAGGTCGACGTCACGCCGGAAGAAGTGCAAGCCGAAGTGGATCGACGCATCAAGGCGATCGCCGAGCAGGAACCGACCGCCGACTTCTGGGGAATGGTGTTCGCTCAAGGCTTCACCAAGGAGACCTTCGCCCAGGAACTGAAGCGCGGCATGGTCGCTCAACGCATGTTCTTCCCGCTCGATCCAGAGGAGTGGCCGGTCGAGCAGATCAAGGAGATCCTCGGCAACCAGTGGGACGCCTACCTCAAGAAGGACTACGAATCCCTGTTGGCCAAGAAGGAAGAAGGTGAGTTTCAGCCACTCAACGATCAGATGCTAAACCAGTTCCTGATGCCTGGCGTCTGGCAGTACTTGCGCCTGCGCGGTGAGATCATCAAGCCGTCGAACGGCCTACCTGAAGGCGTCTGCTTGATCGTCGATGGAAAGGAGTTCAGCACTGACGAAGTCCTGGCTGTCGTCGAACAGATGATGTCGGACACCGATCGGGCCTGGACCAAGACCTTCCTCTCGAACCTCATGTTGCTCGAGGCCGACCTCAAGGAATCAGGCAACTACATGAGTGATGCCGAGTTCGAGGAGTTCTACGCGGCTGAAGCCAAGGTATACGAAGGTACGATCATCTCCCACGAGATGATGATCCTGCAGTTCCTGGGTTTCCCGAGCATGGAGGTCTACCGCCAGTACGTGCGTGCGCGCCAATCCTTCCGCGGCACCATGCCTGAGGATTCCTCTGAGGAATACCTGACCATGCTCGATGAGATGGTCGCTGCGCGCGGCAACTTCTACGGCGCCGGCAAGGTCAAGGCTGAAGTGATCCTGATCAGCGCTCGCGAGAAGGCGACCGGCAAGTTCCGTAAGGAAGGCGATCCTTTCGAGGGGGCTAAGGAGCGCGCTGCTGAGGTGGCGCAGATCCTCGCTGACGGCGAGCCATTCGATACCGTGATCAACGAGTACAGTGACTACCCCGAGTCGGTTCCGAACAGCGCCAAGTCCATGCCGCAACCTAATCGCGGTCGCTTCGAGAGCCTGAGTCGCAACGACCTGCGCGGCTTCCTGTTGGAGAACGATTACACCGACTTCCTGTTCGGCTACTCGATCTCCGACGACATCTTCTTCCGTTCCGAGTTGAACGCGATCTACGGCCCGGTGAAGGGCCCACTCGGTTACTACATCTACCGGGTCATCGGTCGCGAGGCTCCACAGAAGGAGATCGACTTGCTGAACGACGAGAACGTCGCCTGGATGGTGAACGATGACTTGCTCGGCATGCGTTTCGTCTCGCACTTGAACTCCTTGCGCAAGGCCGCTGCCACTGTCGCAGAGTAGATGGAATAGACTTTGGCGAAGAAACCCAAAGCTTCGATTAGAAGCGCATATCGGCGACTCGGACCTTATCTGGCCCGACGTCGCCGTGCTGCTTTCTTCATCATCCTGCTCGGCGCGGTATCCGCGGTCGGCGCGCGGTCGAGCATCGTCCTTGTCCAGCCACTGATCGATCGACTGGAGCTCGACCAGGGACCGGAGACCGGATTGTCTGAGGTCACCGAAGTGGCCGAGGATTCGCCGCTGACCAAGGTATTGGATGTCCACCTCGAACCTTGGCTTGAAGGCCTCGGTGACTGGGGCATGTCGGATGGGATCAGTGAAGTCATCGCCCTCGTCGGCTTGATGGTGTTACTGGCGGTGATCTTCAGTATCACTCAATACTGGTTCCTGCGTTTCTCGCGCATGCTCGCGGTATGGATGGTCACCGACCTGCGCCAAGACATGTCCGATCACGTCACCAAGCTAGGCATGGGTTTCCATTCCGAAAGACGTCTCGGTGACCTGGTGTCGCGCATGACCGTCGATGTCGCGGCCAGCCTCAGGATCCTGAGCCTGATGGTAGAGGAAGTCGTGCAGGCTCCGATCGCGGTGATGGTCTCGTTGACCATCGCGTGGATGGCTGAACCCGTTGCGACCATCGGGATGCTGATCTTCTTGCCGTTGGTGGCATTGCCAGTGGCCAAGATCGGCCCGCGGATCCGTAAACGCGCGCGTGCCACACAGGACAAGTTGGGGGATAGTACGCAGCGTATCACCCAGGTGCTTTCCGGGATCCGGGTGGTCAAGGCGTTCCGAATGGAGCAGCGCGAGTCCGACGAGTTCCGCTCGGTCAACGACGGCTTCGTGAAGCAGTCTGAACACATGATTCGCGCTCAGGCACAAAGCCTGGCGATCACCAACTTCTTCGCCAACGGCGGGGTGGGTATCGTCCTCGGCGTGCTGGTGGTGGTGCATCTGGTGCTGGTTGGCATGGGGCGCGTAGGCATCTTCACCACGGTCGGCTCGATGATGACATTCATCATGGCGATCGCGACAGTGTTCGCCTACACCAAGACCATCACCCGGGCATTCGCGGCGATCTATGCCTCACTCGGTTCGATCGATAGGGTCTTCCAGGTGTTCGACCAGAAAGCCGAGGTCGTCGATAGCTCCGAAGCAGAGCCGTTCGATGGTCTCAAGCAATCGATCCGCTTCGAGCACGTCGACTTCTCGTATCCGGAATCGGCCGAGC
>CAZJGH010000008.1:0-16137 GCA_964545405.1 uncultured Planctomycetales bacterium | reverse complement strand
GGCACTGCGGGATTTCGATCTCGAGATCAAGCGCGGTGAGCGCATCGCCTTGGTCGGATTGTCGGGGGCAGGCAAGTCCACCGTGCTGGATCTGGTGGCACGCTTCTACGACGTCAGTGGCGGTGCGATCCTGGTCGATGGAAAGGACCTTCGCACCATCAAGCATGGCGATTGGCTCGACCACCTCGCCGTGGTGCAGCAGCAGCCGTTCCTGTTCCAGGCCACCATCCGGGAGAACATCCTTTATGGCCGACCTGGAGCCTCTGAAGAAGATGTCCTGGCAGCATGTCAAGCGGCCAACTTGACCGATACCATCGCCCACCTTCCCGAAGGCTTGGATACCCAAGTCGGAGATTCGGGAGCAAGATTGAGTGGTGGCCAGGCCCAACGCGTCACCATAGCTCGGGCGATCCTCAAGAACGCCGATGTCCTGCTCCTGGACGAGGCGACGTCGGCTCTCGATTCCGCATCGGAAAGCAAGGTGCAGGAAGCTCTCGAGAACCTGATGGAAGGCAGTACGACCTTCGTGATCGCGCACCGACTTGGCACCATCCGCGGTGCCGACCGCATCCTGGTGCTGGAGGATGGCCAGGTCATCGAGCAAGGTACCCACGATCAACTTGTCAGTGATGGCGGAAGTTACGCCAGCATGTGGGAGCTTCAGGTTGGAGCGCCCGCATAATTATCACTGGCGAGCCGTCTAGCTCGGGGTGCCTTTGAGTTGCTATGCTTCCTTCTCGCCATGAGAAGATGAGTGTAGATATGACACAGCCACAACCGACGAGTATCGCGACGAGTATCGCGACGAGTATCGCGACGAGTTTCCCAGCGTTGCAGACCGAGCGCCTATTGCTGCGTGAAGTCAAACCCGATGATGCTGCTGCCATCTTCGCGATCCACGGTGACCGAGAGGCGATGCTGTGGTTCGGTGCCGACCCACTCAAGGATGAGGGCGAAGCGCTCGAGTTGATCGAGAAGTTCTCCAAGTGGCGCGAAGAGCCGGTCTCTGGGGTCCGTTGGGGGATTGAGGACAGGGACACCGGCGTACTGCTCGGCACATGTGGTCTGTTCCGCTGGAATCATGATTGGCGAAGCTGTTCACTCGGTTATGAACTGCACATCGACGCTCGCAGGACAGGTTTCATGAGTGAAGCGCTTGGCACGGTTCTTTCCTACGGGTTCGAGACGATGTCCTTGCATCGCATCGAAGCACAGGTTCATCCTCGCAACGAACCTTCGGTCAAGCTGATCAAGAAGATGGGTTTCCTGGAGGAAGGGTTGGCGAGGGAGGCCGCCTTCTGGCATGGCCGACATCATGACCTGCTACAGTTCGGGCTACTGAGTCGCGAATTCTTGACATGAAGACCTTCCTCGTACTTTTCATCTGCTTGGGCGCAGCGCTGGCCGACGTCTGCCCTGCCCAGGAAACCGTTGAGTCGCGTCCCAACATCATCTACATCAATGTCGATGACCTAGGCTGGACCGACCTGACCTGCCAGGGGAGTAGTTATTACCGGACCCCGAATATCGATCGCCTCGCGAGTCAAGGGATGGTGTTCTCGAATGCGTACGCGGCGGCATCGAACTGTGCCCCGAGCCGTGCATCGAGCTTGACCGGTCAATACACGCCACGCCATGGGGTCTATACGGTGGCAGGAAGTAATCGCGGCTCAGCGAAGACACGCAAGCTCATTCCCACGACCAACACCCTGTTGATCGAGGATGACAACCTAACTTTCGCTCATGCACTCAAGGCGGCCGGCTACGCCACCGCCAGCATCGGCAAGTGGCATATCAGCGAGGATCCATGCAACAACGGCTTCGACGTCAACATCGCCGGCGGCGACTGGGGTAGCCCGATTCATGGTGGGTATCACAGTCCTTACGGTTATCCGAACTGCATCTTCGAGGAGAAGGGCGAGTACCTGACCGACCGCCTGACCGATGAAGCGATCCGTTTCGTCGACGACAACAAGGAAGGTCCATTCTTCCTTTACTTGCCGTTCTACACGGTGCATACGCCCCACCAATCGAAGGCCGAAAAACGCGCGTCATACGAGCGTGGGCCTGATGATGCCGCCCATCGTAAGCCGACATACGCGGCCATGATCGAGAGTCTCGATGACAACGTGGGTCGCCTGATGGACAAGTTGGATGCGCTGAAGCTAAGCGACAACACGCTGGTCGTATTCACTTCAGATAATGGTGGCGTCTACAACGCGAGCAAGCAATGGCCGCTACGTGCCGGCAAGGGATCGTATTACGAGGGCGGTATTCGCGAACCGCTGTTCGTGCGTTGGCCTCGCAGGATCGAAGCCGGCTCGAGCTCCGCTACGCCCGTCACCGCACTGGACTTCTTCCCGACATTCCTCGCCGCCAGCGGTGCTGACTTGCCGACGGGCAAGGTCCTTGATGGCGTCGATTTGATGCCGCTGCTGACCCAGGCCGGAGAACTTGAGGAACGAGCGCTGTATTGGCATTTCCCCATCTACCTTGAGGGGGGCAACGCCGAGACCACTGATCCCCAATTCCGTACTCGCCCTGGCTCAGTCGTGCGATTGGGGGACTGGAAGCTGCATGAGTACTTCGAGGATGGGCACCTCGAACTCTATAACCTCAAGGACGACCTCGGTGAGAAGCACAATCTCGCCGACAAGGAAAGCGCCAAGGCGAAACAAATGCATGAGATGCTCAAGGCTTGGCGTAAGGAGCTCAATGCCCCGGTCCCGACCGAACTGAATCCAAGGTATGAGGGTGACTAGGACGCCGTCTGCACTTTTGCTCGGCCTTGTACTTGTCATTGGTGCGAGCAGTTGCGCCCTGCCGCACGGCCCTGACCATCGCATGAAGCCTTTGGAAGTAGTCGGCTTCGGCCTGGTGAGCGGATTGAATCGTGATAGCGCGCGTACCGGCATCCATGTCGTCGGGTTCAGCGCGGACACCAGCCGTTGGGGCAGCTACGTATCGATGCGGGTAGATTCGATAGCCGGGTTGGACTTGCTTGCCGATGAGGCCGATCAAGATGACCATGATGAGGGTGACATCCGTCACGATGATTACCAAGGTGCCGTGGTCCTGAACTTCGGCGGCCTGTTCCGTGCCACCCACACCTTCGGCATTTATGCGGGTCTGGGTTATGGCAATTTCTATGACCGTCGGGTGGAGAACATCCAGGGCGAGGATACGGTCAAGCTACGCACGCTCTATTGGCAGGAGAACCTGCAGACCGGTGTGCTGTGGACTCCAAGCCCAGCTTTCGGCATCGACTTCGGCTACGAGACCTTCGATGAATCGTGGCACCTGGCGTTCGTCGCCGAAATGTAAGCGCTGGCATCACCAGCATGCACTCGGCGGGGTAAGATTCTGAAGCCATGAGTCAGGCTGATGGCGACCATCATGCGAATCACCCTTATCCTCGCGATTCCTTTCGTTGCTTCATGTGCTTACCTGCCGCAGGCCGGCGGTGATTATGTCAACACTCCTTACATCAGTCGAACCGTCGGCACCGGCGTGGTCGGGGCAGGCGAACTCGAGTTGGAGGGCATGGCCGATGTCGATCCAGGTGAACGAGCGAAGAGTGTGGTGAAACTCAATGCCGGTCTCGGCCCTGGCTTCGAGTTGGCTGTCGCGATGGCTCCTTATTACAGTTCCGGAACCGGTCCGGATAGCCATGGAGTCGGCGATGTCGTGGTCGGTGCCAAATATCAATACGCCGATGGAACAGTCGGCAAGTCTTTCGGCATCGTCGAGGTGGAGGGGAGATTGCCGACCAGCGATGCTGGTCCCTCGGGGCGTAAAGGTGAAACCGATATGTTGATGGCAACAAGTCTGGGGCAATCCTTCGGCGACTATTCGTTGGTCGGCACCTATGAACTGGGTCTGCTCGGCGAGGCTGATTCCGATTCAGTCGAGCTCGAACACGGCGCTGTTATTGCTGCCAGTTCACGTCTGCAGCCCCGAGTTCGCGTGTTCACTGAACTGTCGGTGGTCTATGAACCACGAGCCGATCACGTCGAGCTATATGGCGGCGGCGGTGGTGGCTACAAGTTGACCGACACCCTCGAGCTGCAGGGTGCATTGCAAGTCGGGTTGAATGAAGACGCACATGATTACATGGTGGTGTTCGGCTTCAGTTATGAACTGGGGCCGGTATTCCCGGTAAAACGCGATGTGCTGCGGTGAGCCTGAGAGTCGCCCGCCACAGCCTCATCCTTTCGATATCGGTCGTGCACTTGGCGAGGTCGACGTCGCCTTCTCGGCCAGCGAGCACGAGTTCTTCAGCCTTCTCGTCGATGCCTTGAATAGCTTGTTCGAATCACGATTTCAGGCGCTCAAGTTGATCGGTTCGCGTGCGCGGGGGACAGCGCGCGAGGATTCCGATTACGATTTCCTGGTATTCCTGGCTAGTTGCGATTTCGACATCGATGTTCCCAAGCTGGCTTCCTTGGCTGCCGAGCTTGAAGTTCAAGTAAGTCTCGGTCCGTTATCATTGAGTCCACTCTCCGCCGAACAGTTCAGCAGCCTAGATACCAAGTACCCCGGCATCACCGACAACTTCCGCCGCGACGCCATTGCCTTGTGGCCCTGAGCAATGATCAGGTCATGCAACCGTTTGACTATTCACCTTCGCTCGGAACCGGCTGCGCCAGAGTAAGGAAGTGGCCGCCGGGACTGCGCAAGACCAGTTCGCGCATCCCATAGAAGGTCACGCGGTCAGGCACGGCGACTTCACTTTCAGTGAAGCGCGGCATCAGTGATTCGAGGTCATTGACTTCCAGATACAGGAATGATGCGCCTCCCGGAGCACTGGCGACTGCCGGCAAGTCGGCTGCCAAGCTGGCGCGAGTCTGCAGCATCACCTCGATGCCCTCGCCTTGAAGTGCCACGAACGCCAAGCCGTCGTCGCCGGGAACCTCCATGGTCTGCTCGAAGCCCACGCGCTCGATCCAGAACGGCAGGCTCGCCTCGATGGAATCCACGGTGAGGATCGGAGTGAGCTTGTGAAAGTCACCATCTGCCTGCTCTGCGGCCAATGGTGCGACTCCTGCCTTGCTACATGCTCCGGCCAAAACCACCGGCAACAGGAACAGGGTGGCAAACGATGCACGATGGGCAGTGATGAACTTCATTCCACCATTCTGCCTTGGTGAGGGGCCTAACTACAACCACCCGACGGGGTGACGCCCTTGAGCATGACTATCGCCTGGACTTCAATGGCGCCTTGGCCGTTGGTGCTGGACCCCTCAGTGGTCTTGCCCTTGAGGTTTACGCGGTCTACAGGCAGCTCGAGCAACTTGGCAAGGTTCTCGCGCATCGCGGCTCGATGCGGGGCGAGACGTGGCACGTCGCAGATCACTACCATGTCCGCGGAGATGACGCGCATCCCTGAATCAGCAAGGAGCTTGGTAGCGGCATCGAGGAACTCACTTGACGGTGCACCTTGCCAACGCGGGTCGGTGTCAGGGAAGAGAGTACCTATGTCATCCAATCCGGCAGCGCCAAGCAAGGCGTCGGTGAGGGCGTGCAGGATGACGTCGGCATCGGAATGCCCGACCGGACCGACCGGACAGTCGATCTCGATTCCAGCCAATACGCAAGGAGTGCCTGCAGCTACAGCATGGCGATCCCAGCCAAGGCCGATGCGAGGGAGCATGTCGAGTGGGGATTTCATTGGTTCGTGCTGCAGGACGATTCGGCTTCGCGCAGCAAGGCTTCGGCCAGCAACAAATCGCGCGGAGCGGTGATCTTGAAATTCGGACCAGTGCTGGCGACCAGTTCAGGAGCGTAGCCGCATTTCTCGAGCATCATGCTCTCGTCGGTGGGCAGGCCGTCAACATCGGCATCCCATTTCTCGAACGCCTCCAGCATCCATTCGCTACGTGCGACTTGTGGAGTCAGGGCGCGCCACATTCCCTCGCGCGACATGGTTGCTTGCACTCGGTCTTCCGCACAACTCATCTTCAGGGTGTCGGCGACTGGTTCAGCAGCGATCGCCGCACCGGTTGTGCGGGCTCCCGCGATGACTGCCTCGATGTCGTCGGTCGTCACAAGGGGGCGGGCCGCATCATGGACCAGTAGGTAGGGGAGATCACTACCGGCAGCCGTGCAGCCATTGCGGCTGGATAGCCAACGCTCGGCTCCACCGTTGACCACCAAGTCAGCGCCGAGTTCCTCTGGAGTGGTATGCCATTCAGCGGCCAAGCGCTCGATATCGACCTCCTTCATGACTACGACTATGCGCCCGACTGATGGACAGGACTTGAATGTGGCCAGGCTGTGCTGCAAAACGGGCTTCCCACCGAGGCGCATCAAGGTCTTGTTGATGCCTCCCATGCGCCTGCCAAGGCCGGCGGCGACAAGGACGGCAGCGGTGTCAACACTCATGAGATAAGACTATCAGGGCGGCCACAAAGGCCTTAGGACAGTTTTGAGGAGATTTGTCCAACGTTCAACTACCTCGGTCGTTATAACTGTTCTCGCCGTTAGACTCGGCCTACTCAGTACCCATGAATCGAATCCTCCCAATATTACTTGTCGTCCTCCTCGCGGTGGTTGGCGTGGTCTTCCTGATGAATGACTCCAGCTCCGCGGACGATGGCACTTCATCCGCTGATTCCAGCGCGACGCTGACTGACGACCAAGCCGGAAATGGTGGCTCGGCTGCTGAAGGCACTGAGGGCGCTGACCCTGATGATGCGGCCATCACTCGTGCTGAGTTGGAAGCAGGCAGCAGCAGCAATGGTTATGCAGCTGAACAGGCACCAAGTCGCATCGACCTGCAGCTCGTAGATTCCGACGGCAACCCGATTGAAGGGGCGACACTTGCTGCGACCGAGCGCCCAGATGATTCGATGAGGTTCCAAATAGAGGTGCGCGGTTCCAGCGAAGATGGTTTCGAGGCCAGTGCAGTCACTGATGAGGATGGTCGTGTCAGTCTTGAGGTACCAGCTGGAACTTCGCTCCAACTCGAGGCACGCGGTGAGTTCTGGGCTCCGATCAAACACGACCTTGCAGCCCTGACACCTAGCGAGGTCATCGACCTCGGCAAGTTGACCCTCACAGTGGGTGACAACCTCGTCGGAAGGGTCCTGGATCCGAGTGGCAAGCCGTTCGCTGGCGCCTCAATCGGTCTGGAAGAAAGCGGTTCCTCGCTTATGCGTGGCTCCTCTGTTCATCGAAAAGCGGTCTCCGATGAGAATGGTTACTTCCGCATCGGCGGCTTGCCCACCGGTAAGTACCGCGTCTTGGCTCGAGCAGCTGGTTTTGCAGCAGCCGAACTTGATCCACTGATCATCCCCGGCACCGGGCGCGACGTCGAAGTGAGCCTAGCCATGAGTGAAGGCCGTGTCGTTCGCGGCACCATCGTCGACCTTGACGGCAAACCGATCGTGGGTGCCTCAGTCTCACCGCAGATGCGCTTCGACAGCCTTGGCATTAGCTTCGGCCCACCTGATGATGAGAATGACGGGGCGAACCAACCAACCCGGCGCGACTCCAGTGCTGCGCTGACTGATTCTCAAGGCAACTTCAGCCTTGGCGGACTTGATGAGCAGGATTCAACCCTGACTGTGCGGGCCGATGGATACTCCACCACCCGCGCGATGATTCCGGCAGTCGGAGAAGACGTGCTGGTGCGGTTGCATCCGCGACTCAGCCTCAGCGGCACCTTGTTGCTGCCCAATGGCAATCCTGCTGCCAATCTCGATATCTCGGTCACAGCCTCCTTGGAGGATGACGAGGAGTTCAACTTCAACCGTTTTGGGGTTCCAGAGTCGACCATCACGGATGCTGACGGCAACTTCGAGTTCAAGAACCTGAGTGCTGGTGCCTACACCTTGTCGTCTTACTCTTCCACTGCGCAAGTCGATGCGATGCCAGTGCGAGTGTTCGAGAACATCAATGGCCTGACTGTCGAGATGGTTGCAGCACAACACCTGATGGTGAACGTCAGGAGTGCAGCCGGTGATCCGATTCCCGAGGCCAAGGTCAAGGTCACTCGTCAGCGCGGCGGAAGCCAGTTCGCCAGGATGTCCATGGACATGGATGAGCACGGTTCATCTTCCGAGCGGATCATCGGCCCTGATATCGCCATCCGCGCTGAATCCGATGCCGAAGGAATCGCATTGGTTCCTGGCGTCGATGAAGGCGAGCGCTTCATCTCGGTCGAGGCCGACGGTTACGCCGATGCCGAAGCTGATTTCGTACGCAACAGCGGGACTCAAGAACTTGAGATGGTGCTGCAGCCTGCTTCAGGATTACGCGCCGTGGTCAAGACCGCCAGTGGACGTCACTTGAGCGGCGTCGAGGTTTACCTGAAACCGCAATTCGAGGATAGCCAGGAGCTGTCACAGAAGAGTGGCGTCGCTGGGCGCGTGGTTTGGGACGACCTTCGCCCAGGTCCATACGAGTTGGGCTACCGGGAAGCCGGCGGCGAGATGATGGGAATGGTGTTCATCGGTAATGATGCCGAGGAAGGCTCTAACGACTCTAATCACAAGGTAAGCGTGGTGGAGCTCGTCGGTCGCAGCACCTTGGATACCGAGATCATCGTCGACGACATGGCGCTGCCCACAGTAGAGGTAAGCCGCAACGGTTCACCTGCTGGAGGTGTTCAAGTTTGGCTGGAAAGCGCGAATCCGAACGGCATGGCGATGATGGTAGGTGGACTCGGTGCCGAGCGCCCAGTGGTTACAGGTCCTGACGGTATCGCTTTGCTCAGCCCAAAGGAACCGGGGATGTACACGCTCATCGCGCGGGCTGGTAACAACGCCCCACAGGTGCGCAAGGAAGTCGAAATCCATAGTGGTGAGACTGCCCTGAGTATCGAAGTACTGGGTGCTGAAGTGACTGGCTCGTTGTTCGCCAACAGCAAGCCCGTGCCAGGAGCAAGCCTGACCTTGGCCAGTTACCAAGACCCGGATGAGGAAGGTGGCGAACAGACCATGGTCATGAGCTTCGTGGTGGTAAGTGCCGACAATGACGGTGGTGGCGCCATGAGCATGGATACCGGCAACCCGAACGACGCGACTGCTGTCAGCGATAGTGATGGTGAGTTCCGTTTCACTGATGTTCCGAGTGGCACATGGGTGGTCAGAAGCCGCGCGCGTGGCTTCGAGTCCTGGGAGTCAGACCCGTTCACGGTTGGTGAAGGGGTGGACGTCAATATCGGCGCCCATCAACTGATGCCGGGTGCCAGCGTCTCTGGCTTCAACCTCGCCGCAGATACCAACCGCCGTGGCGGCATGTTCAGCATGGATGACATGCTGCGCTTGCAAGATGAAAACGGCGAAGGTGTCGAGATGGGCATGGGTAACCCTGACGGCAGTTACTCGTTCAAGGACTTGCCTGCTGGTAAGTACAAGATCGTGCGCGGTGATTACGAGTCTGAAGTATTCGAGCTTAGCCCTGGCGAGCAGATGACTTTGGACCTCCCGAAGGAGTAGCATAGGAATGTGAAAAAACCTCGCGTCCTCGGCATTGATCCTGGCACTCAACTGGTTGGGTGGGCAGTGGCCGAGGGCGGCGCTGGGGGGCGATTGACGCGCCTTGACTCCGGGGTCTGGAAACTGGGGCGCTCGCCCAAGCCGATTGGGGCGCGCCTGAAGATCCTGTTCGAGGAACTCCAAGCGGTGTTGGCATCCTCCAAGCCGGCCGCGGTTGCTCTCGAGTCGGCATTCTTCGGCAAGAACGCGGGTTCGGCTCTGAAGTTGGGAGAAGCTCGAGGAGTGGTCTTGATGGCCGCTGAGTTGGCGGGGGTGCCAGTAGTGGAAATTCCACCAGCTACAGTGAAGGCTCGAGTGGCAGGAGGTGGAGCAGCCACCAAAGAACAGGTGCAGAGGCTTGTCTCCATGCACTATGGGCTGCCAGAAGGCTCTGTGAGCAACGCTGACGAGGCCGATGCCTTGGCTATCGCCGGTAGTTTGTTGATGGACCCCGGTTTCTCAGATGCAGAATCCTTGGAAACGCTTAAAACAGGAGGGATTACGCCACAAAAGCGCGGTAAACTTCCCCCTGGAGCGACCTTTCAGTGATTCCCCCTGCATCACCCGACAACTGGAGCTTCGACGAGGCCGGTAAGTGGCTTGCTCGTCATCCAGGTGAATTGGAGCCTGGGTTAAGGCTTCTAGACCGAGGTCTCGACCTCGGCAATGGTTTGGTGGTGCCTTTGTGCGGAGTCGATCCACTAGGCCGCCCCTGCCTGATTCTTCACAGCCGTAAGTTCAGCCCACATTTTTTCGATCAACTGCTCGAAATCGTGGCGCGGCTGACTAGTGACGGCAGGCGGTTTCACGCCTTGTTTCCGCGCCCGACTGAGCCACGAGTATTCCTCATGGCCACATCCTTCGACCGCGATGTCCGGCAGCGTCTAGCCTTGCTTGGCAAGGCGTTTCCGCTGCGCCTTTTTCTGTTGTTGCCGCCATTGAGCAATGAATCGGAGCCGCAACTCATTCCTGAACAACTAGGGTCCGATGCCGATGCACGAAGTTTGGCGAGCGTATTGCCTGCTTCGATAGCACCTTTGTTCGATCGCCTGCTACGTGCTTGTTCGGCACTTCACCCTGAAGTGGTGATTAGTGGCAATGAGTGGCCACTTATCCTTAATGGTGGGAATGGTCCCTGCGCTGCATTGCATTTCTTCGAGGATGAGTTGTGGTTTGCATGCAGTTGTGAGAAGCATCGCGAAGCACCTCAGAGGATCGTTGATGATGCCGCAGTAGATGATGCCATCGATGACCTGATGCGCGGACAAAGTAATGGCGTGTCTCCGGCTGCCTGAGTCGGTCATCACTAGGTGATTCACCATCGGCATGAGGTAATCGTCGCTGTTGTCCTGATCGTCGCAGCGGCACGTGGTTTGTCAGCCCCTCCTGGGGCTGGTCTCGACCATTGGCAGCGCACCGAAAAGGCCCCTGAAACATTGGTGCCTGATCTCGAGAAAGATGGTCGCCTACGTCTCAGTTGGCTGCCTGGGGTGGGTTCCTATAGGGCAGATCGCATCGTGCGTGAGCGTCCATTGCTACAACTACCCTTGACCCCCCAACGATTAGAGCTGGTTCCCGGGGTTGGCGAGACCACGGCCAAAGCAGTTGAAGATTGGTACCGCAGGCAGGCTCAGGCTCCCTAACTGGCGCAGCTAGAATATGCGCATGACAGCGGAGACTGCCCTCCACGAGCAAATTCAGCGCCTAGTTGCTGCAGCATTGGCTGAGGACCACGCCTGCGCCGACGCCACTACGCAAGCGGTTGTCCCTGCAAGCGCCACGGCCAAGGCATCAATCATCGCCAGGGAGCCTGGGGTGTTGTCCGGCTGCCAGTTCGCCGAAACCGCCTTCCTGCAATGCGATCCCAAACTTGAACTCAGTTGGTTCGCGCATGATGGGAGCCAAGTCACTCCAGGTGACAAGGTCATGACATGTGTCGGTTCCGCCACAGCCATCTTGGCAGCTGAGAGGGTGGCACTTAACTTCCTGCAGCAACTCAGTGGCGTCGCTACCCTGACTGCCCAGGCAGTCTCCCGCGCAGGCACGGTCAAGGTGTTGGATACTCGCAAGACGGTGCCTGGTCTCCGCGATGCCCAGAAGGCTGCTGTCGTACACGGTGGTGGTATCAACCAACGACGCGATCTCGAGGATGAGCTGCTGCTGAAGGAAAACCATTTCGCTTTGTCCGGTCTTGGGTATGCGGAAACCGTAGGCAAGGCAGTCGCTGCTGCCGACGGACGGGTAGTCGGAATTGAAGCGGAGACCCTCGAACAGGCAGAGATGGCTTTGACGGCTGGCGCCAGCTATGTGCTGTTGGATAACTTCCGCGGCGAGGAACTGCGGAGCGCAATCAGGTTCCTGCATTCCAAGTTCCCTGATGCCGAGCTCGAAGCCAGTGGTGGATTCACGGTCTCACAACTTCCGATTCTGGCAGATACCGGTGTAGACCGAGTTTCGATGGGTAGTCTCACTCATTCCGTCAGTTCCCTTGATCTATCCCTGCTGTTGGAACCAGCATGAATTTCCTGAGCTACAACAGCTGGCTGGCACAGCATCGCGCTTGGCGGGTGTTGTTCCTGATCACTACCGTGAGTGTGGTGGTGTATGAGGGCGGTCGCCCTGGCCATGCAGTTGCAGGAGAGGAGAACATGCTCTTGTCTTACATATCCAACTTGGCGCACCAACCATTGTTCGGGTTGGTGGCCTTGTCCTTCCTGTTGGCCCTCGGCCAACGAGCTCGCACGCCGAAGACCTTCGCGCTAGGCATCACCTTCGCTTTGTTGGTGGGGGTCTATGATGAAATCCATCAAGCATCGATCCCTTACCGATACTCCTCGATCTGGGATGTAGGCAGCGACGTGGTCGGTGCCACTTTCGCCATCCTGGTTGCCGGATGGTCCGATCTGCGCGGTGGACTACTCGCGCACCTTCTACCGATGGCCGGCTTGTTGATGCTGAGCCTCTTGTGGAACTTGTTACCAACCTTCGCTTACCAATACCCACTGCCCTACTCAGGATGACTGATTCTCACGACACCTACTCATCTCCACTGGCCACCCGCTATGCCAGTGCTGCAATGCAGGAGAACTTCTCCTATCGCAGCCGTTCGCTGATCTGGCGTGACTTGTGGATCGCGTTGGCCGAAAGCGAGCGGGAAATGGGCTTGGATATCTCACAGCAGCAGGTTGATGAACTGAAAGCCCAGCGCGAGGACATAGACTTCGATCGCGTCGCTGACTTGGAGCGTGAGTTGCGTCACGACGTGATGGCTCATGTTCATGCCTATGGCGAAAAGGCACCCAACGCCATGCCGGTTATCCATCTAGGTGCGACTTCATGCTATGTCGCTGATGGCGCGGATCTGGTGTGCATGCAGCGCGGCTTGAAGATTCTTCAGGCACGTTTGGTCGGTGTCATCCGGGCGCTATCTGGTTTCGTTCGCGAACAAGCAGCGTTGCCGGTACTCGGCTTCACCCACTTCCAGCCGGCACAGCCGACCACCATGGGCAAGCGAGCATCATTGTGGTTGCAGGATTTCATGCTCGACCTCGAAGAGGTCGAGGATGCGTTGGCACGCTTACCGTTCCGCGGTGTGAAAGGTACCACCGGCACCCAGGCTTCATTCCTGCAGCTGTTCGATGACGATCACGCCAAGGTGCGTGAGCTCGACGATCGAATCACCAAACGAATGGGTTTCGAGCGCAGTGTTTCGGTATGTGGTCAGACCTACCCACGTAAGTGGGATGGCGTTGTCCTCAACGCTGTATCCGGAGTGGCAGCATCAGCCGCCAAGTTCGCTGTGGATATCCGCCTGATGGCTCACCGTCGCGAACTCGAGGAGCCATTCGGCAAGAAGCAGATCGGTTCATCAGCGATGCCCTACAAGCGCAATCCGATGCGCTCTGAAAGGATCGGTGCGCTTTCGAGGTACCTGCTTAATTTGGTGCCTAACGCGCTAGATACGGCTGCGAATCAGTGGATGGAAAGGACCCTCGATGACTCGGCTAACCGCCGCATCGCGATTCCTGAGTCATTCCTGGCTGCCGACGCGATCCTGTTGTTGGTGGCCGACGTCGCCAGCGGCTTGGTTCCTTACCCCAATGTCATCGCCAATAACCTCGCCAATGAGTTGCCCTTCATGGCGACCGAAACGATCCTGATGGCATGCGTGCAGGCTGGTGGCGACCGTCAGGAACTTCATGAAGCCATCCGCGTCCATAGTCACGAGGCGGCATATCGGCTCAAGGCTGGAGACGGTCGCAACGACCTACTCGAACGCATCGCCGCTGACCCGGCATTCGCGGCGATCGCCGACAAGCTCGACGAGTTGGTCGATTCCAAGCGCTTCGTCGGGCGCGCTCCGCAACAGGTCGAGGAATACCTGAATGAAGTCGTGGAGCCAGTGTTGGCTGAGCGCGAAGGCATCGAAGTGCCTGAAGGTGGCATCAAGGTCTAGGAAGAACAAGTCACCTACTTTGCCGACAGGCAAAAAGAAAACCGCCAGGCATGATGCCCGGCGGTTTATTAATGTGGTTCGATCCGAATACTAGCCTTGAGGGGCGTCGCAGCAGGAAGACTGGGTGGTCTCGGCAGAAGCCTTGGTTGCAGTAGCGCTGGTCTCCTCGCAGGAACCTCCATCGCACTCGCCACCGGCCATTGAAGCCTTGATCGCCTTGATGCAGTCATTGCAGAAAGCACCTTCGGTGCAGCCTTCGCAGGCAGCCCACATGGCCTTGACTGCGGTGTCGCAGTCGGCGCACATCTTCTCAGCGCTGCAACCTTCGCAGGATGCAGTGGCTTCGATCAGCAGAGCCTTGGTTGCAGCAGCGTTGTCGCCACCTTTCATGTCGCAGCTGTCGCCACAAGCGGAAACGCCTGCGTCACATGCAGCTTTCATTGGGCAGTCGCCGCCGTCTTCACAGGCGCCGGTGCCAGCCATGGCACAGTCTTCCATTTCGACTTGAGTCGCAACAACGGCAGCACCTTCGGATGGGCAATCGGTGCACTCGGAAGCGCAGTCAGAAGCTGTTACTGCAGTAGCAGCAGTCGCGCCTTCAGCGCAACAATCAGCTTTGGAGTTCTGTGGGACTTGGCAAGAAGCCGCCAACAGGAGTAGAGCAGGCAAGATGAATCGAATCATGGATGTTAGAACCCCCGCAGGTCGGAATTATTCCCGAAGATTGTGGTGGGTTCCCATCATTGTAGACGAATGGGGGATTTTGCGACAATGGGAACATGCACCTCGCCAATATTTGGTTTGGCCAACGTGCCCTCGACCTGCCATCTCAGCTGCAACAGGCGGCAGAAATGGGTTTTGAAGGGGTAGGGCTACTGTCTGGAGGCGTCTCAAGAGGCATTTCTGCAGGTTTGGAAGCCCATCACACCGAATCCAGTGCGGTTGTGGCGGTCTCCTTGGATCAAATATTGGCGCCTCAGGAGCCATCCATGGAGAGTTTCCAATGGCGCGAGAGCGACGTCGATGTACTACTCCGGCGCCTGAAGAAACTCCGCTGCGCTCAACTTGTGGTGCCTTCCGGCCTGGATGCACGTCCGCAATCAGCAGATAACGGCGAGGAGATCCTGGTGCGGGTCCGGGGAGGGGAGACCATCAGTCAGAGCTCAGCCGAAGCCGTTTTCTTTCACGATCTACCCAGCTTGGGCTGGGAACAGCAGGTATCCCGCCTGGCCGCCTTTCTTTACCAGCTACGGCAGCAGGCTCCTGGCTTGCGGGTAGCCATTGCACCGAATCCTTCCCCTGCGGGATTGCTCAATCCAGTCAGATTTGCCCTTCTGCAGGAAGAAATTGGCAACTTGAACATCGGCTATTGGCATGATTCAGGGGCTATGGAAACTCGCTCTTTGACTACGGGAGAAGCCCCCGGGCAGTGGCTGGATTCGTTCTCTAACATCATGCAGGGAAGTACTTTACACGATTTTTCCGGAGGAATGACGATGTTGCCCCCAGGCTTAGGTCAAGTTGACTGGCAGTTACTCCGAGAATACATGCCTAGGGCAGCAACTCAGGTATTGGCGGTCGCGCCGTCCTATCCTGGGGAAGTTCTGGCGGAGTCACGCTCCGACCTGGAATCCCGTTTGCAACCATGACCCCAGAGTTTTTTGAACAATTTGCCGCAGCGTTGCCATCGTCTGGTGGCCTGTTGTTGTGCACTCACCGGCATCCCGACCCAGATGGGTTAGGAGCGGTCGTGGGGCTGAGCTATCTGCTCAGCAAGAAGTTCGGTCTGCAATCCGAACTGGTCTTGGAGGGGCGTATTCGGCGCGCTGAAAACGTCGCGATGCGCAACCTGCTTGAGATCACCGCTTTGCCAAAGGGGGGAGTCGATCCTTCCGAGTATCAAGGCGTGCTTGTGGTTGATTCGCAACCTGGGTTCAGCCACACCCATCCACCAGGTGGCTTGCCGGTGCTGGCGGTAATCGATCACCATGATGGGCCGCGCTGCGAAGAGGGCGCTGAACCTCCTGATTATCCATTCCGCTGGGTAGATTCGAACTATGGCGCCACGTCAACCATGGTGCATGATCTTCTCAAGCACTTCGGGGTCGAACCCGATGTTCGCACCGCAACAGCCTTGTTCTGTGGAGTCCGCTACGACACCAATAACCTACTGCGGGGTGCCACCGAGGCCGACGAGCT
>CAZJGH010000007.1:0-25398 GCA_964545405.1 uncultured Planctomycetales bacterium | reverse complement strand
CCTGATTGCGGATTGTAACTTAAGAAGTGGATCCGCTTTCAGGGGGCACGTCAGATGGCTTCGATGCAACCCGCATGATCAGGGCAAAGGAGGTCACTGAAGACCGGCACACCATCGTGGTGGCGATGACCGCTAATGCTCGCCTCTCCACCCGTCAGGAATGCCTGCAGTGTGGGATGGACGATTACCTGGCCAAGCCGATGCGGGCCGAACGTTTGGCCGCGACACTTGACCGCTGGAAAGCTGGAACTCGAATGAGTTCAGTGGCGGAGTAGCACCCCGCCACTGGTTACGGCGTGGGTGACTAAAGGACCACTTCAGCCAGCGAATTACTCAGAACGCCAGAAGCCAAATCGGCGGATTGCATATAGACGGTGAAGCCGGTGGCCTGTCCTGGAACACCTGTCGAGATTGCAGCGTCACCATTGGCGTCTGCAGTCAAGGTCGGCAACTGGTTGATGGGCGGACTCATGTCGACTAGGCCGAACGGAGTTGGAGTAGGACCCGCACCCGCGAGTGAGTAGCCGATCAATACACCACCTGCAGGAGTGGCGCCGGCTACAGACAACGTCGCGGTCGAGCCGCCGGCCAGACCGGTGACCGAAAGTACCGGAGTGCTTGGCCCCATGTCGTAGTGGATGGTGCCGTTCCAGTCACGGAACGAGATTACTCCTTGGGTGAACGGACCGTTGACATTGGTGTTCGAGTTGCCGTAATAGGTGTGGATCGACAGATCCGCGTTGGAGAACACGCTCCCTCCGGAAGGGCCATCGGTATAGCGCAAGTATGAGGGAGTCAGGTGATAAGAAGTCATGTCGACATACATCCCATAACTGGAACCACCAATCCAGGTCATGCCATTACCTGTCATGTCCACGCTGGTCGGAAGACCAGCACCAGCTGCAGTTGCGGTGTAGGAACCGAGCAATGTCCAGGCGGTTGGGTTGTTGGTGTTTCCCACGCAAGTGCCTGGGATATACCAGACGTCGAATGTGAGAGCGGTGCCAGCGACATCGTTGGAGTTGATGTCGATCGATGAGATGGTCATGTCGGAAGTCGGTGAGATATCGAACATATTGCCTGCGAATCCGTTGCCACCGACCATGGTCGTGGTCAGGGAACCAGGAGCTGCCAGACCAGGGCCGCTGAATAGGGACATCGGGTCCGCCGGTGAACCATCATCGTTGGTCGATCGGGATTGGGCATGGCTCGGAGCTGCAAAGCAGAGTGCGGAAGCAGCCACGAGAGTAGAAATGAGAGGTAAGTTCATGTTAATGCAGAAATGAATGAAGAGTGGCAAGAAGCTTGACACCCGATTCCAGGCTACACGAAATCCACGAACCGGACGAAGCGTCATCGAAAAAAAAACGGCCCCCCACCTGAGTGGGAGGCCGTCGGGTCAAGTCAAAGGTCCTTACAGGACTACTTCAGCCAACGAGTTGGTCAAAGCACTTGAAGTCAAGTCTGCGGCCTGCATGTAAACGGTGAAACCGGTTGCGCGTGCTGGAACAGAAGTGGTCATACCGGCGTCGCCTGCTGCATCAGCAGTCAAGGTTGGAAGCTGGTTGATTGGAGGGCTCATGTCAACTAGGCCGAATGGGGTTGGGGTCGGGCCAGCGCCAGTCAAGGAGTAACCGACGAGCACGCCACCACCAGCGGTAGCACCAGAAACTGAGATCGTAGCGATACCGCCACCAACCAAGTTGGCGACAGACAGGCTTGGACCACTAGGCCCGGCATCGTAGTTGATGGTTCCGTTCCAATCGCGAATCGAGAAGACGCTTTGGGTGAAAGGACCAGCGATATCGGTGTTACGGCAGCCAAACCAGGTTTCGACAGTCAAGTCTGCGTTTGAGTAGACGGTGCCAGTTGGTCCTGGGCCGTTGGTGTAACGCAAAGTGGTGCCGGTGTTGTAGCTGGTCAAGTCGACGTAGATGCCGTAGGAGGTGCCGCCAATCCAAGTCATGCCGTTGCCGGACATGTCGATGTTGGTAGCCAAGCCGGAGCCTGCAGAAGTGCCACTGTATGAACCGAGCAAGGTCCAGACGCCAGCATTCATTTCGTTACCTACACAAGTACCGACGGTGTACCAAACATCAACGGTGACAGGCAAGCCAGCCTGCAGGACGTTGATATCGATCGACGAGATGGTCATGTCGACGTTGGGGGTCATGTCGAACATGTTTCCAGCGAACTGGTTGTTGCTGGCGAACGTCGTGGTAAGTGAACCAGGAACCTGAACGGATGGGCCACCGGTGCTCAACGAAGCGACGCTTGAAGTGCCGTCATCGTTGGTGGAGAGAGACTGAGCGCTTGTCGGTGCGGCAAGAGCGAGAGAAAGAGCGCAAATCGCACTCGTCAAGAGAACATTGTTCATGGATTGCTCCATAGGGGTAAAGAGAGGGGTGCCACAAATCCATGTGGCGGGAAATCCTACCTTAACAAGCGATTTCCCTTTTTGGCCTTTGATGGCGCAAAAAAACTCGAAATTCCCGCGTGAATACCGCCTGGAAAGCCGCTGCTGAGTGAACATGTGCCAGGAAGGGAGGCTAGAATCTGCCCTACTCCACCCTGGAGCTTCCCCTACCAAGACAGATGCGAGTTCTCATCACAGGCCATCGTGGGTACATCGGCGCCCATGCCATCGACGTTTTCCAGAAGGCTGGACACCATGTAACAGGCGTAGACATAGGTCTTTACGACGGTGTCGAGTTCGGCACTCCAGCAGTCGCTGACAACGACCTGAGCATGGACGTGTTCGACATCACCCCGGAGATGCTTGAAGGCATTGAAGCGATAATCCACTTGGCGGCCATTTCCAACGACCCGATGGGCGATTTGGATCCCGCCATCACCCACCACATCAATACTGGTGGCACCTTGCATGTGGCCAAATGTGCCAAGCAAGCTGGCGTTCCACGCTTCTTGTTCGCATCTTCATGCTCGATCTATGGCGCTGCTGGCGACAAGATCCTCGACGAGTCAGCAGAGTTCACTCCGGTCTCAGCTTATGCCGAGTCGAAGGTAAACGCTGAAGCGCAGTTGAAGGAGTTGGAATCGGATTCCTTCGCGATCACTTACCTGCGGAACTCGACAGCCTACGGTCAGAGCCCACGCTTGCGTACTGACTTGGCAGTCAACAACCTGTTGGCGTTCGCCGTCAGCATCAACGAGGTCAAGCTGATGTCGGATGGCACCTCATGGCGTCCGCTGGTGCATTGCCGCGATATCGCCCGTGCCTTCTGTGCACTGAGTGAAGCTCCTATCGAAGATGTCCGTGGCTTGGCCGTCAACGTCGGCGGCAACGACGACAACTACCAGATCTGCGAGGTCGCCGAGATCGTCCACAGCAACGTGGAAGGTTCCGAGATCACTATCGCCGAGACGGCGGTGCCGGACCCACGCAACTACCGTGTCAACTTCGACCTGCTGAACAAGACCTTGCCTGAGTTCAAGCTCGAGTGGTCGGTTCGCTCCGCGGTGCCTGTCATGTATCAGGAATACCTCGAGCGCGACGGCTTCGCTTCAGAGTTCGAGGCTGGTCGCTACACTCGCCTGGTCACCCTGCAAGGCAAGATGGCAGACGGTGCCCTCCCCCATTACTTCGAAGAGCTCTCCAAGAAAGACTGAACCATGACCGACGTCAGCAAACTTACCCAAGGCTCCAAGATCGAAGGAGTCTACGTTCAGCCACTGCGCAAGATCTGTGACGAGCGCGGCATGATCATGCACATGTTCCGTTGTGACAGCCCGATCTTCACCAAGTTCGGCGAGGTCTACTTCTCGCAGTCGATGCCTGGCGCGATCAAGGGTTGGCATATCCACCGCGAACAGACCCAGCATTACTGCGTGGTACAGGGCATGATCAAGTTGGTCCTTTGCGACCTGCGTGAAGGCTCCCCTTCCAAGGGCGTGATCGAGGAGCACTTCCTCGGCGAGGATAACTACAACCTGATCCGCATCCCTGTCGGGGTGGCCAACGGTTACAAGACCTACGGCACCAAACCCGCCCTGACCTGCAACTGCTCTGACCAGCCCCACGGCGCTCCTGAGATGGACCGCATCGATCCATTCTCTGATGAGATCGATTACGACTGGGACCTGAAGCACATGTAAAACCGAGCCTTCCTATCCGAAGGCTACTCGCAAGGCACCGCAAGTTTCGACTTGCGGTGCCTTTTTCGTTTCTGGGATGGCTACACCGTTTTTCGGCCATTGCCCATTTGAGGATTTGCATTTATCTTGATGAACTAACCCAATCCCAGCATGAATCCCTCCATCAAATCTCCTTGGCTGTGGATTCCGACCGCAGCTGTCGCGCTGACCTTCGTGGTTCAGTCCTTCGGTCACGGCACCGTGATCTCGCCGATCTCTCGCGTCTACGCGGTCTACCAAGCGAATCCGTCCAACCCAAACTTCCAGCTTGCCGCTATACCCACGCACTTACGCCGGCCTCGATCAAGTCAGTCCTGATTGGCCCACCACTTCCGTGGATGCGGGTGAAGCCATCAGCATTGATTTCTATGCAACGGCTCCGCACGACCCGAGCGTTTGGGATGTGTGGATGACCAAGCCGGCTTGGAATCCGAACATGCCTTTGACTTGGGATCAGATGGAGTTCCTGGAGCGGCCCAGCCCGGTGCTCGCCTCGAGTCATTACACCTTCGACTTGACCATCCCAAGTGACCGCAATGGTCATCATGTATTGTGGATCGCGTGGCAACGTGACGACCCCGCCGGCGAAGTTTTCATCTCCACTTCTGACTTGGACATCCAAGCACCCGATGCCCAATACCCCGGCACCGAAGAAGACTTCATCCTTTCCCGTGGAGCCAATGGTGTGTTGAGCAGCACTCCTCCTGCCGACGAGAAGTCGGTGGCACCGGGCAACACTTGGACCGTTGAGATCAGTAGCCCGAACGGTGATTTTGTCGGTCAACCTTGCTTCCTGCTCGCGCGCGGCATGGCTCCTGGCGAAGTTCTCACCAGTCTGCCTGGCTACTCCAACATCTACCTGAGTCCAGGTAACACGCAGCACATAGTGCAGACCTGCAGTTTGCCGAACGCAGGTGCTTCGGTGACTTACAACATCCCGAACAGTGTCGTCGGACGCCGCTTTGCATTCCAAGGCGCAGTGTCAAGTATCTCAGCCTTGAGCGGCTCTTATGCTTCCACCGACGTACACGTGTTGACCATCATTCCTTGATGCGCCCATGAAGATCGCCGCCCTACCGCTGCTGTTCGTCGGCATTTCCTTGTCACTGTTGAGAAGCTCTTGCCGCGCGCAGGAACTCCCTGATCAAGTGATTGTGGGTTACTGGCATAACTGGGCTTGGCCTAACGGGCTGACCTTGGATCAACTGCCAGAGGAATTCAATGTGGTGAACATTTCCTTTGCGGTGCCGGCGATTCAGCTTGGCGCCGACATGGTGTTCACGCCAGACCCGAACATCTATCCGAACCCTGCCGATTTCCTGGCCGACGTGCAGGCTCTGCAAGCCAGCGGTCGCAAGGTCTTGATCTCGATCGGTGGCGGTGCGGATCCTGTGCATGTCGAGAACGCTATCGATCAAGCGGTGTTCGTAGCTTCGATGCTCAACATCATGAACACTTGGGGTTTCGACGGCATTGACATCGACTTGGAGGGTTCTTCGCTTTCCCTCAACGGCGGCGACACCGATCTGTTCAATCCGACCACGCCGCGGATCGTCAACTTCATCCAGGCTATGCAAACCTTGTTGGCGCAACTACCCGCCGACACCATCTTGACTGCCGCACCGGAGACCGCATTCGTACAAGGCGGTGCATCGGCTTATGTCGGAGTGTGGGGTGCTTACTTGCCGGTGCTCGAAGCGCTGCGCAATGACTTCGATTATGTGCACGTGCAGCACTACAACAGTGGCAGCATGTTCGGTCGCGACGGCCTGATCTATTCGCCGAGTACTGCTGACTTCCATGTGGCCATGGCGGATTGCTTGTTGGCAGGCTTCACCATTTCGGGTGGACAGTACTTCGCGCCGTTGCGCAGCGATCAAGTGGCCATTGGCCTACCGGCTTCCACTTCAGCTGCGGGTAGCGGCTACACGCCGCCGGCTACCGTACTGCAAGCTTTGGATTATCTGTACCTTGGCGAGAGCTTCCAAGGCTCCTATGTGCTCGCCAATTCCAGCGGCTACCCAGACTTCCGGGGTGTGATGACTTGGTCGGTCAACTGGGACATGCTCAACAACAATGAGTTCAGTAGTGCCTACCGCAGCTACTTCGATGAGTTGTTCCTCGAGGCGAGTACCTCGACCTTGTCCGCCAGTGTTGGTGGCAACCTGGACTTGGCGCTGAAAGGTGGTCTTGGCAATGCCAACCGCAACTACGTATTGGTTGGCAGTGGTTCTGGCACCACGCCGGGAATGCCGCTGCCGGGTGGTTTGGTCACGCTGCCGCTGAATCGCGACAGCCTCACCACACGCAGTTTCCGCCAAGCTGGCTCGGCCGTGTTCGCCAACTTTCAAGGCGCTTTGGACAGCAGTGGCAGGGCAAACGCACAGTTCAACATGCCACCGATTTCAAGCAGCCTAGTCGGCACCGAATTGCACTTCGCATTCGGCTTGAGCAGTCCGTGGGACTTCGTGTCGCAGCCAGTGATGGCTACGATCACTTTGTAGACAACCGCGCCGACTACTTGCCGGGGCTTTGAAGGTAGACATGTCCTTCACGCCAGTCGAAGACTTCGGCGTGAAGAGAAATCTGCTGGCCCGCGGAGCGCGGCTCACCGCGCAACTCGAAGCGCTGTCCGGTCTCCAACTCGAGGAAAGTACGTTGCTCACCATCGCAGTCGGCGCATGGTGCTTGGATGACTTCACCCCCTAAGTCTAGGATGACCTCCGTGATGTCATAAGCTGCATCTTCGGCGGCTTGTTCAATCGCGTCGAAATCAATCGGTTGTGCATCGGTCAACGCGTAATGCGCATAACCATCCACGGTGTCTAAGAAAACTGTGTCGGCGCCAGCCTGGCGTCGTAAGGCTTGGTCAAGACCATAAGCCTTATCGTTTCATATTCAGCTATCGAACTTGAGACGGACCAGCGCGAATGGATCGCCCGAATCCCATTCGAGATTGGGCGCCACGCTACACGTGGGCAAGAGCAGCAACGCGAGCATTGCCAAGATGGTAAGAGTTAGACGCATGTTCAGAAACGAATGCCGACGGCCAAGGACACCTGGTAATCAATGCCAAGTTGCGTACCGTTGTAAGACTCGGACAGTGGGACATCAAGGCTCAGGCCAAGGTCCCATTGTGGTTGTGGGTGCCAAGCAAGGCCGAATTTGCCGTACCAAATCTCGCTACCGGAGTTGAGTACATCGACACCAGCTTGCTGTGCTTGACCGTTATCGCGATACAGCAAGCCGAGCTTTACGTTCGCGCTTGGACCTGGGTATTGCGCGTGCAGGAAACGATAGGCTCCAACCAGGTCGAAGGCGAAGCTATCTCCTTGCTCGTACTGCTGATCGCCGCTGCCGTTGTTCTTATACAAGGCAATGGTGTCGAAACGCCAACGGTTCAATTCCAAGTTGGCACTCACCGACACGAATGGATCCCAGGAACCCGAGCCAGGCTGCATGCCTGGCGATAGTAAAGCACCGCCATCCTTGGCATTGGTCTCACCGGTTGGAACCTCCACTCCGGCGGCGACAGCAAAGTGCCAAGCGCTGCGTTCCCAGTATTCATGAGCGACCAGATACTTGGCGAGCAGAGCGACATCGCCGACGCCACTGCTGGAAGTCTTGGTTCCGCCACTCTCGCGCGCCTTCTGCACATAAGGCACTAGCGCGGTCAAGGTAAGGCGCGAGTTGATGCCGTGATCGAAGCTAAAGGTGGTGCGATCGGTGCTGGCGGAGTTGTCGAGCGGATCAGCGATACTGCTGGAGCCCATCATCAAGCCACTGCGCTCGCGATGGTAATGACTCACGGTTACGCGCGATCCACCGGTGAAGAGCATCTCGCCGGTGAGGGTCTCGACACCGCCAGATTGAGCGGCGCATGGCGTTGCCAAGGCGACGAGTAAGATAAGCGTGCGGAGTTCCATGTGTCGGTCTGGCGCATCCGCTTGGTCTCACTGGATTCGCCCCGATGAATATAGCACTCCGCTACTTCTCAATCGCCCTGCTTCTGGCAATGAACGCCTGCAACACGCCCCCATCGCAATCTTTCATTCCGCAAACCGCGGCCGAATTGAGCGGCGGAAAACGGACATCGAGTTATCTCGAAGTCCAGACATTCATTCGCGGCCTGGAAGCTCTGCCACACGGCCACAAATTGCACGCCACCACCTTCGGCAGCAGCTTTGAAGAGCGCCCGATGCAGTTGGTCATCGCCGCCGATCCGCCACTGCAAGATTTGGCTGCGGTGCGGGCTTCGAGCAAGTTGCGCTTGTTGGTCAATGCCAACATCCATGCTGGTGAGGTTGAAGGAAAGGAGGCCGTGCAGATGATCCTGCGCGAAATCGCGCTCGGCGCACATAAGGAGTTGTTGGAAGATGCGGTGATCCTGTTCGTGCCGATCTACAACGCCGACGGCAACGAACGCTTCGATCGTCACAACCGTGCCACGCAAAACGGTCCTGAAGATGGCGTGGGCATCCGCCCCAATGCGCAGGGCTTGGATTTGAACCGTGACTTCCTGAAAGCTGAAGCGCCGGAGACGCGCGCCTTATTGGCTTTGATGTGCGACACCGATCCGCATCTATTCATGGACTTGCACACCACCAACGGCAGCTATCACGGTTATCACCTGACTTATGCGCCCTCGTTATCCACCAATGTCGATACAAGGATCGATGGATTCAATCGCGGCACGCTTCTGCCGGAAGTGCGTCGGCGTATGTTGGCGGCGCACGACTATCGCGTGTTCGATTACGGCAACTTCACTGGCCAGCAAAGTGGCGAGTGGGTCACTTACGACCATCGCCCCCGCTTCGGCACCAACTATGTCGGTCTGCGCAATCGTTTCAGCGTGCTGTCCGAGGCCTACAGCTACGTGGATTTCCCCACGCGTATCCAATCCACCCGCGCCTTCGTGCTGGAGGTGCTCGGCTCAGCAGTGCGTCACGGTGACACCATCATCGACCTCTGCGCCGCTGCCGACGCCAATGTGACTGCTGGTGATTGGAGCTTCGGTTTCGACTCCCATCTTGGCGATGCCATCGAAGAGATCGTATTGGTTGGCACTATCGAAGAACTGGTTCTACCGGAAGACTTTGGCACCCGGCGCATGTGGACCGATCAAATCACCCCGACGCAAATGCCGGTGCGCCGTGGCTTCCAGAGTGATCTGCAAATCGCGGCACCCAAGGGTTGGTTGATTCCGAATCCCTCCGCGCGTGTGATCGAGTTGTTGGAGCTGCATGGAGTCGAATTCAACAAGACGCACTCCGAGGAGATTTTGATGGTCGAGAACTTCGTTCCTTCCGAAGTGAACCGCGAGAAACGCATCTTCCAAGGACACCATGAACTGAGTTTGGTCGGTTCGTGGCAGAAGACCGAACGTCTCTTGCCCCCAGGCAGCTTGTTCATCTCGGCAAGTCAACCACTGGCGCGCGTCGCGGCGCAACTGCTCGAACCGAACAGCGAAGACTCGCTTGCCACTTGGGATCAACTGCTTGGTTGGGAAGAAGCGCTTGCCGACCAAAGTGAGTCGTCGCCGGTGTGGCGCTTGTCCAAATAAAAAAAGTCAGGCCGTCGGCGATCAACTCCTGCACGATGAAGTGCATGCCATCGGCTTCACCAACACCGAAGACCGTGACGATGCCGCTGTGTTCCAAGCGTCCGCCGGCTTGCGCCTCGCGTTGGAAGCGCTCAAAGAATCGTCCAGACAAACCAAGGTGAGGGTGCAAGACCTTCAAGGCAACGCGTCGGTTCAACGAGAGTTGCCGCGCCTCCCACACCACACCCATGCCGCCGCGGCCGATCGGGCGTTGGGGCCGAATCCTAGGCGAAAGAGAGAAGCAGCGTGAGGAAGAGCGACATGGGTTTTGTCCAATATAAGAAGGAATGCACAACAATCAGGAAATGTCTTACACTAACTAGAAGCCATGCTGACCCGTATCACCGCCCTGTTCGCCATCATGATTCTGCTCCTTCCGAGCAGTCTGGCGGCCATGGCATGGAGTCAGCCGGAGTTCTGCTTGAGCCAGGGCAATATGCCCAACTGTTGTTGCACGCATGATCAAGATGCTACGAATCAACAGGGCCCTTCGCTGAGCCGCGGGTGCTGCTGCGAATTCGAGGCACCACAATCGTTGCCCGAGACTCCCGAGCCATCGCGCCTTGCCAGCAGTGGCATCGATCTCGATTGGCTAGCGACTTGCCCCCAAGAGCAGCTCCTACCGATTTACAGCTCTGCGCTGTTGCAAACGGAGTTCCGTGAACAAGGTCCGCCTCGCGCACCGCCACAGCCGCTGTTCCTGATTTTCCAAAGTTTCCTCATTTGAGCACATAGGTGTTTGAGTTCGGTGCCGCCTGTTGGCCGCCGACCTCACTGCGTAATTCCGTCTTCACGGAAACCTGTGTCTGCTTGAAATGATGAAACAATGAATTCCAAAACAGTCTTTGCCCTCACCCTATTGGGTGCCTGGGGGTGGTCGTGCCAAACGCCCGCCACTTACGACTCCCCGCTTGATGATTCCGCCCAGCGAACTGCTGTGCAGGAACTTGCGGTGCAACCGCGCACGACGGGAACCGCTCCTGACGAAACGGCGCAACAGTGGTCCCCCGCCGACGGCATCCACCAGCTGTTGCTCCGCGCCGAGACCGAGAGCCCGCAGGTGCGGGCCGCCTTCCACCGTTGGGAAAGCGCACGCGCGCGGATTTCCCAAGCCACCGCAATGCCAGATCCATGGCTTAGCCTTGGTGGCTATGTGCAATCGGTCGAGACCGCCAACGGCCCAATGGATGGCAAGATCGGCATCACGCAGAGGATTCCATGGCCTGGGAAACTGGAGACTGCTGGCGATCGTTTCGCAGCTCTCGCCGAGGCGCAGCGCATGGAAATCGAAAACGCGCGCCTGAAGGTGCGCAAGCGGTTCCTGCGTGATTGGACTGAGCGCCTGTATTTGGAACAAGCGAAAGCCATCACCGCGGAGCAAGTTGAGTTGCTCCAGCAAGTGGAAGATGTTTCTCTTAGTTTGTATCAAGCTTCACGGGCGTCGCAAGCCGACGTATTGAGTGCTCAGGTCGAGCGCTTTAAGATGAGTGATCGCCTCGACACGCTGAAGCAACGCGAGGCGCCATTGGAAGCAAATCTGCAAGCAAGCTTGGGCATGCAGATGTCCGGCTCTGCCTCCTGGCACGACTTGGCGGCTCTTGATGAAGCACAACTTCCTGGTGAAGAGCAATTGCACGCTTTGCTGCTCGAATCGGCCCCGCAGTTGCTCGCCATCCAAGCGCGCCTTGATGCCGCAGCGAAATCGCGGGCCTTAGCGGACCTGGATGGCATGCCCGATTTCTCGGTCGGCGCCGATTGGACCTGGATCGGTGAAGGCAATCCGGTCAATCCGGATTCTGGCGACGACGCCATCTCGGTGTCCATCGCCGTGGAACTACCGCGGCATCGAGGACGCACCGATGGTGCACGCGAACAAGCCTTTGCTGAAACGCGATCATTGATTGAAGTGCGCGAGCAACTTCGTTGGCAGTTGCTTGCGGAACTGCAGACCGCATTGTCCAAGCACCAAGATGGCTGGCGACGTGTGCACCTATTCGAACAGGACCTTCTGCCAAAAGCAGAGATGACCTATCAGACCGCAATGACCGCCTACCAATCGGGTGAGGCTGGTTTCCAAGGCATGCTCGATGCGGCGCGCGTCGTGCTTGACTTCCGACTTTCCATTGCCAGAGCCAAGGCCGATGCCGCTCTGGCATACGCCGACCTGAACGGCATCCTGCCGATCGCCCTGCTTCCTGCAGAGGAGTTGAACCAGTGAAACACTTCCTATCGTCCCTACCCCGCCCCACCACGATCTTGCTGGTACTCGCCATCGGCATTTTGCTTGGGCGTTGCTTCACACCATTGCCGGAAGATCCTGCTGCCAAGGCCGCGGAACAGGCCAACGCTGCAGAAACCGCTGCGCCTGAAATCTGGACCTGCTCGATGCATCCGAGTGTCCAATCTCCCAAGCAGAACGGCTGTCCGATCTGCGGCATGGACCTGATCCTGCTCGAAGACGACGGCGTCGGCGGGGACAATCCCCGTTCCCTGCGCCTTGATGATGACCAGAAGGCTCTGGCAGGCATTCGCACCGTGATCGCCAGCCGTGGCGAAATGGCCCATGAAGTGCGCTTAGTCGGCAAGATGGCGGTGGACGAAACGGCGCTGGCCACCCTCTCCGCTTGGGTCGGTGGTCGCCTTGACAAATTGTTCGTGGAATCCGTCGGCGAGGAGGTCAATGCGGGTGATCCGCTTGCTGAAATCTATTCGCCGGAGCTGTTTCATGCTCAGGAAGAACTGATCGTGGCAGCAAGGGTTGGCGGTCCTCTTGAAGCCGCCGCGCGCAAGAAGCTGGAACTATTCGGTCTTGATGAGGAACAGATCAATGATGTGATTGCTAATGGCAAGCCGAATGAGAATGTCACCGTCACCGCACCGATTGGTGGCACGGTTCTGCATCGCAATGCTGTCGAAGGCAAGTATGTGAAAGAAGGCGAGGCCTTATTCAAGGTCGCCGACCTGGATCAGCTGTGGCTGGAGTTGGATGCCTTCGAAGCCGATCTGCCATGGGTTCGCCTTGGCCAAAGCGTGGAGTTTGAGGTCGATGCCTGGCCTGGTGAAACTTTCCACGGCAAGGTCGCATTCTTGGACCCAGTGCTGAATCTGACCACCCGCACGGTTGGAGTGCGCGTGCTTGTCGACAACAAGGATGGCCGTTTGCGCCCGGAAATGTTCGTGCGCGCAAGAGTCATGGCTCATGTCGGCGCCGAGGAGTTGCCGCTTTTGATTCCATCGTCTGCACCACTATTGACTGGTGACCGCGCAATCGTGTTCGTGCAACTGGAAGACACGGAGCTGCATGGTGCTTCAGTCTTTGAGGCGCGCGATGTGATCCTCGGTCCACGTGCGGGTGATTACTTCATCGTGCTGGCAGGCCTGCATGAAGGCGACCATATCGTCGAACGCGGCGCCTTCACGATTGATAGTGAACTGCAGTTGCGCGGTAAGCCCTCGATGATGTCGCCGGACAGTGGTGCCGAAGATGACACCAATCATGAAGCCATAGCACCCAGCACCGCCGAAGCCACTGAACAAATCACTGCCAGCGCGCACTTCCGCGTGGCCAACGGCAAACTCCTGCTCGAAGCTGCAGCCTTAGGTGAAGCCCTCGCCAGCGATGACTTCACAGCATCTCTTCTGTCAGCAACTCGATTACGGGAGATTCTTGCGCCCATGAAAGGAGTCGCCGCACCGGATGCCGCAATGGTCTCACTAGTGAGCCTGCGCGGCACGATGGCCAAGGCCGTAGCCACCGAAGATATCGAGGTGTTGCGCGTGTTGTTCTACGACCTTCAAGCACCGTTGGTCGACCTGGCCACACGCTTTGGCTACCTCGAGGTGGAGCGTGAGCTTGCGATCTTCAACTGCCCGATGGCTTTGGAGGATGGCGGTGACTGGATCGACTTCAAGGGTGACGGTGTGCGCAACCCCTACTACGGGGCAGGCATGCTCAAGTGCGGAACGGAAGTCCGCCCACTTCCGAACCCTGCGAGTGAGAAGTAGGAGCACAACATGAATCGCTTCCTTGCCTTCGTCTTGCGCGAGCGCCTCTTAGTAGGCCTCGTACTGCTCGGCGTGCTCTTTGGTGGCCTGATGGTCTCGCCGTTCTCTAGCGGTGATGATGACTGGTTACCGCACTTCCCCATCGCCGCCGACGCCATCCCCGATCTCGGTGAAAACCAACAGATCGTGTTCACACCTTGGCCTGGAAACTCGCCACGCGATGTGGAGGATCAGGTCACCTACCCACTCACCGTTGCATTGCTCGGTGTGCCAGGGGTCAAGACCATCCGCTCGAACAGCATCTTCGGATTCAGTTCGGTCTATGTCATCTTCGAGGAGGATATCGACTTTTATTGGTCGCGTTCGCGCATCATCGAGAAGCTCAATAGCCTTCCGAATGGCACCCTGCCTGGAGATGTGCAGCCTTCGCTTGGTCCGGATTCGACCGGACTTGGTCAAGTCTATTGGTACACGCTCGAAGGCCGCGATGAAGCAGGCAATCCAAGTGCTGGCTTCGACTTGGATGAACTCCGGGCCGTACAAGATTGGACGGTCCGCTATGCACTGGCTGCGGTCAGTGGCGTCAGTGAAGTGGCAAGCATTGGTGGATTCGAGCGCGAATACTCCGTGGAGGTGGATCCAGGGGCATTGCATGCATTCGATGTCGACCTGAAAGAAGTGCAAGCGGCTGTGCGTGGCTCCAATATGGAAACCGGCGCGGGCTTGCTCGAATTCAATCGCGTGGAGTACATCTTGCGCGGCAAAGGTTGGATCGAAAAGGCTGAAGATATTGCCAGCTCTCCGATTCGTGCACGTGATGGCACAGCCCTGACGGTTGGTGATGTCGCACACGTAACCATGGCGCCGGGACCACGTCGGGGTGCGCTGGACAAGGATGGCCATGAGGTGGTTGGTGGCGTCATCACTGTGCGTTACGGCACCAACCCATTGGAGGTACTCGACCGCGTCAAGGAAGAGATCGAACGCATTGCGCCGAGTTTGCCAAAGGTAACCCTGGCCGACGGCACGGTCAGTCAGGTCACCATCGTGCCGTTCTACGACCGCACCGGTTTGATCCACGAGACTTTGGGCACTCTGGAAGAAGCACTGACCTTGGAAGTATTGGTCACCATGGTGGTGATTCTGTTGATGCTGCTGCGTTTGCGCGCGGCAATGCTGGTGGCCCTGTCGCTGCCGCTGACAGTGCTGGGTGCCTTCGTGTTGATGAAGGCCTTCGGCATCGAAGCCAACATCGTGGCGCTATCGGGTATCGCGATTGCTATCGGCACCATCGCCGACATGGGCATCGTGTTGAGCGAGAACATTATCCAGCGGCTGAATAACGCGCCGGACGATGAAACGCGCCTGCAGTCGGTGCATCATGCGGCGACCGAAGTCGGAGGCGCGGTGATGACTGCTGTGACCACGACCATCCTTGGTTTCCTGCCGGTGTTCGTAATGACCGGTGCCGAAGGCAAGTTGTTCAAGCCACTGGCCTTCACCAAGACCTTCACTCTTGGTGCGTCGATCGTGGTCGCACTGTTGCTGATTCCGGTCCTTGCGCTGCTGTTGTTCCGCAATCGCAATGAGAAAGACACGATGTGGGATCGGCTCAACGAAAGAGCCCGCAAGCGTTTCGGTAAAGCTGCCGGAGCTCCGCATTGGTTGGCGGTAATCGTGGTCGCGATCCTGCTGATCGCAGTGCTCAGTTCGCGTTGGCAACCGCTCGGTTTGGATCGCGATTTCACGAACTTCGTCTTCGTGGCGCTGACCATCGGCGGCCTGCTGCTACTGTTCTGGCTGTTCCATCTGGCCTATGCTCGCATCCTGCGTTGGTGTTTACGCCACAAGATCTTGTTCTTGAGCTTGCCGGTGTGCCTGGTCTTGTTCGGCGCAAGCGCTTGGTTGGGTTTCGATCGCGTCTTCGGATTCGTGCCGACGAGTCTTGAGAAAGTTGGCGTAAGCAAGGGCAGCGTCTACCGCACTTCCTTTTGGACCAACGGTTCGGAATCGTTGCCCGGCTTCGGCAAGGAGTTCATGCCAGCACTTGATGAAGGCTCCTTCCTTTACATGCCCACCACTCCCCCACATGCTTCAATGCAACAGGCAGTGGAGATGGTCAGCCTGCTTGATCAGGCGATCGCGGCTATCCCGGAAGTGGAATCCTCGGTTGGCAAAATCGGACGCGCGGAAACCGCATTGGATCCAGCGCCGATTTCGATGGTCGAAAATGTCATCCTCTACAAACCGGAGTACTCAATCAATGAAAATGGTGAACGCGTGCGCAACTGGCGGCCGGAAATCAAGTCGCCGGATGATATTTGGCAAGAGGTCATTGGGCATGCCAAGTTGCTCGGAGTGACGTCGGCGCCAAAGTTGCAGCCAATCGAGACACGCTTGGTGATGCTGCAAAGTGGCATGCGTGCACCGATGGGCATCAAGGTCGCGGCACCGGATCTTGAATCCCTGGAAGCGGCAGCGCTGATCCTTGAGAAGGAGTTGAAGAAGATTCCGAGCATTGTTCCAGCAGCTGTGTTCGCTGACCGCGTGATCGGCAAGCCTTACTTGGAAGTGGATGTGCGGCGTGATAATGCGGCGCGTTATGGCTTGAGCGTGGAGTCGGTGCAGCAGCACATGATGACTGCTTTTGGCGGCAAGGTCGTTACGCAAACCGTGGAAGGTCGCGAACGCTTCAATGTGCGTGTGCGTTACCCGAAAGAGTTGCGAGGTGACACCGAAGACTTGAAAGCGTTGTGGCTGCCGCTTCCTCAGGGTGGTCATGTGCCGCTCGCGCAAGTCGCCGACATCAGTTACCGGCGTGGACCACAGGTCATCAAGACCGAGGACACTTTCCTGACCGCGTATGTGACCTTCGATCGCGTAGCGAACAAGGCGGAAGTCGATGTGGTCGAAGAAGCTCAACAGCATTTGGCCGACCGCATCGCGAGCGGCAAGATCGAACTACCGACCGGCGTCACCTACAAGTTTGCCGGCACTTACGAAAACCAACTGCGCGCCTCGAAAACGCTGGCAATCGTCCTGCCAGTTGCTTTGTTGCTAATCCTGGTCGTGCTGCAACTGAACTTCCGTTCGCTTCTGACCACCTTGATGGTCTTCAGCGGCGTGTTCGTGGCATGGTCCGGCGGATTCCTAATGCTGTGGCTCTATGGGCAGGATTGGTTCCTGGACTTCAACGTCTTTGATACCTCGATGCGCGAACTGTTCCAAGTGCAACCGTTGAACCTGTCGGTCGCGGTGTGGGTTGGATTCCTGGCGCTGTTCGGCATTGCAACCGACGATGGCGTGATCATGGGTACTTACTTGAAGAACTCCTTCAAGGCGCAAAACCCGAAGACGCGCCAAGAGGTTCGGGATGCGGTCGTCATTGCCGGTAAGCGACGCGTTGGTCCATGCCTGATGACAACCGCCACCACCATGCTGGCGCTATTGCCGGTACTCACTTCCACTGGCCGCGGCGCCGACGTCATGGTGCCGATGGCCATCCCAAGTTTCGGCGGCATGGCAATCGCGCTGCTCACCATGTTCGTGGTGCCGGTACTCTATTGCGCGGTGCAGGAATTCAAACTACCACGCGAAAAGGCAGTCAAACCGGCGGGCACCCCTTCACCCAAGCCAGAGACCGCAGCGAACGATGCATAGACTTCTCATCTCCCTTCTCCTTTTGGGCAGTTGCGCCCAACCCCCTTCCTGGGGAGGTTCCGAAACCACAGTCCAGAGTTGGGGCTCAATGCGCGAAGCCCTCAGGTTGGGACAATCGCATGGCCGCGTGGTCATCGATGATGTGCTCGAAGAGCACACCTTTGGCCTGGGCGCGTTGGCTAATCTGGAAGGTGAGATCACCATCCTCAATGGCATCACCTATATCGCCGAAGCCAACTCCGGCGAGTTGATCCTCCGCCCTCACACTCCTGAAGATGAAGCCACCTTGCTGATTACCGCCAATGTCGAGACTTGGGATCTGTTCCCAATCAGTGGAATCGGCAGTTACCAGGAATTGGAAGAGGCCGTCGCCGTTCTTTGTAAGGAGAATGGACTCGATGTAAGTCAACCAACTCCGTTTTGGGTCCAAGGTGCAGCATCCGACTTGGAACTTCACGTCATCAATGGCTCCTGCCCCATCGCCAACCCCAGCGGTCCTGCTCCCCTGCGGATCCAAGAAGATCAAACACCGCTCCAGCTCTTTGGCATTTACGTCGAAGATGCTGCGGGTGAGTTCACCCACCACAATCGTGTAAGCCACGTGCATGCGATCGCTCATGGCAAGAAGATTAGCGGCCATGTCGACGCCATCGCCTTCAACAGCGTGGCCTCCATCTGGATTCCGGCAACACCTTAGGCAAAGCTAAGGCAACCGGCGCTGGATTACCAAGTCTTCCAAGGAGCCTGATCGGAGTTCCACATCTTCTCCAAGATGTCCCACTCGCGATAGGTATCCATTGGTAGCCAGAAGCCGTCGTGCTCGTAAGCCATCAGCTCGCCATCGGCGGCGAGTTGCTTCAGAGGCTCCTGCTCGAAGGTGAGATCCTCACGGTCATCGAGGTAATCGAAGACCTCGCGGTTCAACACGAAGTAACCACCGTTGATGGCGCCTTGGCCAACTTCAAGCTTCTCCTTGAAGGCGGTGATCTGATGACCATCCATATCCAAGTCACCGAAACGGCTCGGCGGACGGACGGCGGTCAGGGTGGCGATCTTGCCGTGTGACTTGTGGAACTCGGTCAGGGCGTGGATGTCGATATCGGCAACACCATCGCCGTAAGTCATCATGAATACATCGTCGGTGATGTACTTCTTGATTCGTTTCACCCGTGCGCCGGTCAGGGCGTTGAGCCCAGTCTCTGCCAGGTGAATGACCCAATCCTTCTCGTCAGCGGCCTCGTGGGCGTGGGTCTCGACTTCATTCGCGCCCAAGCGCACGGTGACGTCGGCCATCTTGGCGCGGTAGTTCATGAAGTACTCCTTGAAGTCCCATGAGCGGTAGCCGAGGCACGGGATGAACTCCGTGTGCCCGAAATGGCTGTAGATCTTCATGATGTGCCAAACGATGGGAAAACCGCCGATTGGGACCATGGGCTTAGGAACGTTGGCCACTTCACCCTGAATTCGGGTACCGCGGCCACCACAGAGGATGGCTACCTGCATGGCTGTATTATAGGTGGCCGATTTGGCACTTGTACCCGCTCCAATAATGTCCTCCTCAAGTCTTGACCTCTCCCCTTTTGCTGGCTCCCGTGTCCTGGTCGCTGGCGCCGGTGGTTACATCGCCGCCCGTATGCTGCCGATGTTGATCGAAGCTGGCGCGACTGTTGCCGCCCAAGCCAGCTCGTTGGCAAGGATCGAGAACCTGCCGGTGCAGATCATCAATGGCCCCCTGTTCGATCCCGAGACTCAGCAGGAGATGATCGATTTCGATGCCCATTACGTGCTCGATCTCGCCGGTCGCACCGACCAGTCACACAGCCGCGACAACGACGACATCATGGCGATCAACCATTTCGGTGGCGTCCGTGGTTTGGGTCGATCTGTCATCGGCGGACCTGCGCTCAAGCGCTGGGTCCACACCGGCACCAATGAGGAATATGGTCACGGACCGGTCCCCTACGCCGAGGATCAACGCGAGATGCCAGTCTCCGCTTACTCGGTATCCAAGGTCGCGAGCACCCATCATCTGCAGATGCTTGCACGCGAAGAGGATGTTCCTGTATGCATCGTGCGGCCCTTCGTGGTGATCGGCCCCGATCAGGAACGCGGCTTGATCAGTTTCGCCATCGGCAAGGCGCTGGCCGACGAGGCTTTCGATACCTCCGCCGGAACCCAGTCGCGTGACTTCATCTGGGTCGACGATGTAATCGACGGAATCCTACGCGCCGCCCTGACTCCCGATATCGATGGCGAGATCTTCAATCTCGGCTCAGGTGTGGAAACCCCAATCCGCAGGGTGGTCGAGCTGGTCTGCGAATACGGCGGCGGCGGCAAGCCGAATTTCGGCGCCATGCCACTGCGAGAAGGCGAAATCATGCGCTGCGTGGCTGACATCTCCAAGGCCGAGCGGATCCTGGGTTGGAAGCCCAGTCGCTCCGTGGAGGAATGCATCAAGGAAGTCGTCGAAAACGCCAAAGTGGCAGCGGCGCAGGCATAGGCTGTAAGTGATGAGCGACCACCCGCAGTTCTCAGTTGTCATTCCCTCATACGATGAGGAACCCAACATCGGCCCACTTGCTGACCGGTTGACTGCAACCTTCAAGCAGATGGGTGTCGATTCTTGGGAAATCGTCTGGGTCGAGAACGGCTCCTCGGATGGTTCGCTTGAACTTCTGGAGAAACTCCACCAACAGGACCCGCGCTACAAGTACCTGTCGCTGTCACGAAACTTCGGGCACTCGGGTGCTGTCGCTTGCGGCCTTGACCACGCCGATGGTGAGCTGGTCATCCTGATGGATGGTGATCTCCAGGATCCGCCGGAAATGATCGCCGATTTCCACGCCAAGCTTGAAGCCGAGGATCTTGATGTCGTCTATGGCCAACGCCTGAAGCGCGAGAAGGAAGGCTTCATCAAGCGCTTGTCGATGAAGATCTTCTACCGACTGTGGCGTCGCACGGCCTATATCCATGTGCCGCTTGATGCCGGCAACTTCTGCCTGATGCGCCGCGGAGTGGTCAACGCACTGTGTTCCATGCGCGAGCGTGGGCGCTTCGTACCTGGCCTGCGCGCCTTCGTCGGGTTCAAGCAAGATGGCATCGCATTCGATCGACCAGGGCGGGCAGCCGGTGAGGAAAAGACCAACTTCTGGATCCTGTCCGGCATCGCGATCGAAGGTCTGTTGGCCTTCTCGGTCTTCCCTCTTCGTCTGCTGATGATCCTTGGAATGTGCGCGATGTTCTCTGCGTTGGTCGCGGCAGTCCTACTGATGGTCGGCAACTGGACTAACGTGCTCGACATGGGCAACGACATCTCATATCTGTCAGCACTGGTGGTCTTGATCGGTGGTGCGACCATGATGGGACTTGGCGTGATCGGTGAATACGTGGGCCGCATTTATCAAGAAGTGAAGCAGCGACCTATCTATGTAGTGCGTCGTCGGGGCGTTTAAGCCCCTGAGTGGCGAAATAATAGATTTTTTTGCCACAATGATTCATTTTTAAACCGATAATGGCTCTAGAGGCCATTAATGGTTCAAATCTCAACCAATAGCAATTTCGATGGACCAGACCATTCAATCCTGGCTAATGTCGGAAACCGAGTCGCCGCTGCGCGTCTGCGGCGCAATATATCTCAGCAGCAACTTGCCGATGAGGCCGGAGTTTCGCGCTCCACCGTGCGGCGACTTGAAGCTGGGGAATCCACCCAGCTGACCGCCTTCATTCGGATCCTGCGAGCCCTTGAGATGCTCGAGGGGCTTGAACTGCTTCTTCCAGCCGCCACCCCTAGCCCCATGCAGGTCCTGGAAAATCGCGGCAAAACCCGGCAGCGCGCATCCTCTCCAAGGGATGAGGCCGACACTGGAACTGAGGCGGATGCTCCCAACTGGGAGTGGGGAGATGACTCATGACCATCGCTAGCGTCAACCTTTGGGGCAAACGAATCGGCGCGGTGCTGTGGGATGCCGACACCCAGCTTGGTCGCTTCGAATACGACCCTGCCTTCGCCAGTAGCGGCATCGAGTTGGCGCCGTTGATGATGCCCTTGGCCGCCCGAGACTACGCCTTCCCCGCCCTCAATCGCGACACCTTCCACGGCTTACCGGGCATGCTTGCCGACGTCCTCCCCGACCGATATGGCAATGCCTTGATCGATGCTTGGCTGATCTCCGAAGGTCGCAGTCCGGGCAGTTTCAACCCGGTCGAACGCTTGTGTTACACAGGTTCACGCGGCATTGGTGCCCTGGAATTCCAACCATCACTCGGTGATCGCAACCGCTCCTCCAACCCTCTCGATGTCGCCGCATTAGTCGACTTGGCTGGACGCATACTGTCGGACCGCCAATCCTTTGCGACCTCCTTGAACGATGGTGAAGAAGGCAAGGCGATGCGCGATATCCTGAAGGTCGGCACCTCCGCTGGTGGCGCGCGAGCCAAGGCGGTGATCGCCTGGAATCCAACAAGCGGCGAGGTGCGCTCGGGCGACGCTGACCACGCCAAGGGTTTCTCGCATTGGCTGCTGAAGTTCGATGGCGTCGCCAACAACCGCGACCGCGAACTGGCGATGCCCAAGGGCTACGGGCGTATCGAGTTCGCCTATTACAGGATGGCGCTCGCCGCCGGCATCGACATGATGGAATGTCGCCTGCTGCCGGAGAACGATCGCTGTCATTTCGTTACCAAGAGATTCGATCGCACTGATGAGGGCGGCAAGCTGCACCAGCAATCGCTGTGCGCCCTGGCCCATTTCGATTTCAACATGGCCGGAGCATATTCATATGAGCAGGCAATGCTGGTCATGCGTCAGTTGCATCTGCCGATTGCGTCGGTGGAAGAGCAGTTCCGGCGCGCAGCCTTCAACATCGTCGCGCGCAACCAGGATGACCATGTGAAGAACATCGCCTTCCTGATGGACAAGAGCGGGAGCTGGTCCCTATCACCCGCTTTTGACATGACTTACAACTACAACCCCGACGGTCTCTGGACCAACAGCCACCAGATGAGCCTGAATGGTAAGCGAGGTGATTTCACCAAGAGCGACTTCACGGCTTGCGGCGAGACCCTGTCCCTACGCCGTGGACGCGCGCTCGAGATAGTCGATGAAGTCATCGCGGCAGTGCAGACTTGGCCACAGTGCGCGGAATCGGCTGGTGTTCCCACCACCAACATCGAGCAGGTCGCAGCCACTCATCGGCTCGACTTGCCGGCTTAGGGCAGGTCCTTCTAGCGGTACTGGTCGGCGCACTCGAGATACTCGAGCACGTAGTCCTTGACGCCATCTTCAAGCGAAGTGAACTCCTTGTCGTATCCCGCGGCCCGCAGCTTGCCCATTTCCGCCTGGGTGAAGTACTGGTACTTGTCGCGAATCTCGATCGGGGTATCGATGAACTCGAAGCTACGCACCTTGCCGAGTGCTTCGAAGACCGCTCCCGCCAGATCGGCGAAGCTGCGTGCCTTGCCGGTACCGAGGTTGTACAGGCCTTGCACCTCTGGGTTATCGAACAACCACAGCATCACATCCACGACATCCTTGACGTAGATGAAATCGCGTAGCTGACCGCCATCCTCGAAATCGGGGTGATGCGACCTGAACAGAGTGGCCGACTCCCCAGCTGCGATACCAGGATGCAGCTGGTGTACCACGCTGCGCATGTTGCCCTTGTGATACTCATTTGGGCCGTAGACGTTGAAGAACTTCAAGCCCACGCATTGCGGAGGCAGGCTGCCACCTTCGCGCAAGACCTTCGCCAAGCGCCGGTCGACCATGTGCTTGCTCCAGCCATACGCGTTGAGCGGCTGAAGCTTGGCCAAGGCGGCGACGGCATCGTCGTCGGCGAATCCCTGCGCACCATCACCATAGGTGGCAGCCGAGGACGCGTAGATGAAGCGCACCTTCTCGCTCGCGCACCAGCGGAACAGGTCGAGGCTCAAGCGGATATTGTTCTCGACGATGGCGTCGACGTCGGTCTCGGTGGTGGACGAGATCGCACCCATATGGAAGATGGCCTGGATCTGATCACCGCTGCGACCGGCCAGCCAATCGTAGAAATCGTAGGGGTGAATGACGTCGGCGAGGTCGCGCTTGGCGATATTCCGCCACATCTCGCCATCACCGAGGTGGTCGACCACCACCAGATCCCCGCGGCCCTCGAGCGCCGCAAGTAAGTTGCTGCCTATGAATCCTGCACCGCCAGTTACGACAATCATGGCAGTATCGTATCCGCGCGGCATGGTTTAGAATAAACCCCATGGGTGACGACAATCCCTTCCGTAAGCTATTCTCCGACCTTGGCGTCGAGGGAACGGGCAAATTCGATTCCGATGGCGTAGAGCTTGATCCGGAAACGGGCAAGCCGTTCAAGATGGTGGTGCTCGGCTATGAGCGCCGTGGTGGCAGCAAGGTTGTTACCACCATCCGCGATATCCCTGAGGCACGCACCGAGGAATTCCTTGGCTATATCAAGAAGGCATTCGGCACCGGCGGCACCGTCGATGACGATGGACTGCTGGTCGTGCAAGGTGATCGCCGCGCTCAACTGACGCGCTGGTTCGAGAAGCAAGACATCAAGGTCCGCGGCGAACGGGAATAGGCACTCACTCAGGTGCCGATGACCGTCAACTCCGACGGCGAAGCTCCACTCGAGTGGCAGCCGCCGAAAACCGGGAGCACCTTGCGTGCGATCCTGTGCATCCCGATCGGTGTGCTGTGGTGCATGGTCAACCTGCCGTGGATGATCGCGGTGATGGTCTTCACGCCGCGCTACTTCGAAAAGCACCGCACCCGCATCACCAGTTGCTGGGGTCGTGGCCTGCTGAAGATCTTCGGCATCACGCTCGAACTGCACGGCACGCAACATCGCGATGTCGAAGGAGCCAAGATCCTCGCGATCAACCATGTGAGCATCGTCGACTTGTTCGTCTACAGTGCCGCTTGGGCCGACCACGGCACCATGATCTACAAGCAGGAACTCGGCAAGATACCGCTCATGGGCAGGGTGATGCGCATGATCGGCTTCATCCCGGTCGATCGCAGTGACCATCGCGCTTCGGTCAAGAGCATGGCTGAGGCATCGAGGCGCATCAAGGAGACCGGCTTGTCAATCTGGATCGCCCCCGAAGGCACCAGGTCGCGACGTGGCGGCCTGCAGGAATTCAAGATGGGCGCTTTCCATATGGCTATGCAGACCGGCGCTCCGATCATCCCGTGCATCATGCGCGGTGCTGGCGAGATCAACCCGATGGGCAGCTTCATCATTCGCTCCGGGACCATCAGGGTGGATTACCTGCCACCGATCGAGACCGAAGGTTGGAAACGCAAGGACCTGCGCGAGAAGGCCGTCACCTTGCGTAAGCAGTTCCTGAAGTATCTTCCACCTGCGCCGGACACTCCGACACTCGAGGATTATGCTGCCGAAGCCAGTGAAGCCGCAGATGCCGACGATGCCGGTGAAGCTGGCGCCGCTAGCTAGGAATCCTGCATGCGATCGACAGCGGCCTCGGGTCCGAACACCACTAGGCGATCGCCGGCAGTGGCACGGTAGAGCGGAGTAGGCGGCTGCGGAGCACTGAGCTCCCCACTCTCATCTTCCTCCCGCACCAACAGGACGTTGACGCCGTACCTCTGCCGTACCGACATCTCTGCCATGGTGCGCCCTACCAACGTCGGTGGCACATCCACTTCCGCCATCAGGAAGTCGCCGACGCGGTGACGATCTTGACGGTTATCCGACACCGGCATGCTGGAAGCTAGGTCGTCGACCATCTGATTCTTGAACAGCTCCATTCGATAACGTTCAAGCACGTCCTCGAGGTGGACCACGCCGATCAAGCGCGTGCCATCGAGCACCGGCATTACATCGCGATAGCCGGCATCAAGACTCTGCAGGACCTTGTCCAGGGTCTCACCTGGAGTGACCGTTGGCCATTCGGCATTTGCGGTATCCGCCGCCACCAATAGGTTGCTCATCGATTCCGCA
>CAZJGH010000006.1:23883-28396 GCA_964545405.1 uncultured Planctomycetales bacterium | reverse complement strand
ACACCTTCCTCACCGATGCGAAGGGGTGGACCGTCGACGGCAAAGGCAATCCACTTGAGGACAAGCTCGCTCCTCACTTCGGCCACCTGATGGAGGAAGCACGCTTCCCGGATGCAGGCCTTAGTGTCAGCGCCACCACCTTGGTAGCAGGAGCGCCGGCAGTAGTCCTCGCCGATGGAGCCTGGGAAGGAAACCTAGTGGCATTCGTCGCTTCAGCAAGTGGAGCCGGCGTGACCACCACTCCTTATGGTTTCGACCTCGGTGTCAACGCACCGATCTTCAAGCTCGGAAATCGCGTCGCCGATGTCAACGGCCAAGCCAGCGTCACCACTCCAGCGCTTCCTCCGAATGCAAGCGGCTGGCAAGTCTGGATGCAGGCGATCGAGCGCAAGGGTCCGGCTACCTTCAACTTGTCACCCGTAACCTCCGCAACCATCCAGTAACGTCACTCAACACACCAGGTGCTGATGAAACTCTCCGCAATCAACTTCAGCCTGGCACTGCTGCTACTGGCTGCTCCTCTTTCAGCCCAGGGTGGCACCTGGACTCTTGAATCACGAATAGATGGCCTGGCGACGGGAGACAACTTCGGTTATTCAGTCGCTGTCGCCGGCGATGTCGACGGAGATGGTCTGCCGGATTTGATCTCCGGCGCCTTTTGGGCTGATGCTGGTGGATTCAATAACTCAGGCTCAGCCACAGTGCATTCAGGCCTCAGTGGTGCGCCCCTGTATACGTTCGATGGTCAAGCGGCGAATGACTTCATGGGTAAGTCCGTCGCTGGTGCTGGCGATGTCAATGGCGACGGCATCGGCGATGTGATCGTTGGTGCATACGGCGCCGACCCAAACTTTCTTTCGATGGCAGGCTCAGCCTATGTCTACTCGGGTGCCAACGGGGCGATGCTGCACAGTTTTGACGGAGGCTCTTCAGGCGACAAGCTTGGCTTCGCGGTGAATGGTGCAGGCGACGTGGACGGTGACGGTTTCGATGATGTCATTGTTGGCGCGGACGGTTACGACGGAGCCAGTTCCAACAACATAGGCGCAGCCTTCGTGTTCTCAGGTTTAAACGGCAACCTTCTACATAGCTTCTACGGTGTATCCCCGGGTAGCAAGTTCGGTGCATCCGTCGCTGGGGTTGGTGATGTCGATGGCGACGGCTTTGACGACGTCATTGTCGGAGCTTGGTGGGAGGGTTCGACCGGTCGTGCGCACTTGTACTCCGGGCAGACCGGCGCATTGCTCTTCACTTTCAGCGGAACTCTTCCGGTCGATGAGTTCGGTTGGAGTGTTGCTGGCGCCGATGACGTCGATGGCGACACTGTCCCCGACGTCATCATTGGCGCGGATTTGTCCAATGGCATGTTCGGCTCTGAAGCGGGAGCGGCATTCGTCTATTCCGGAGCCACTGGATTTTTGTTGCACCGCCTTGAGGGCGTTAGCGCATATGACAACTTCGGTATTTCAGTCGATACCGCTGGCGACATCGATTCAGATGGCAAAGCTGATATGCTGATCTGCTGATCGGAGCTTGGCGCGCCGCGCCGGGTGGCATCCCATGGGCGGGTGAGGCGTATGTTTTTTCCGGTGATAGTGGTAGTTTGCTTGGTAGGGTCGCAGGAGAGTTCTCGTCTGACAACTTCGGCTGGGATGTCGCTGGTGGCGCAGACCTTGACGGCAATGGCCGACCTGATTTGGTCGTTTCGGCAAAGGCGGCCAATCCAGGCGGCCTTACAGATGCAGGTGCAGTCTACGTCTACGACTACGCCCCTGACCTCTTCCATCTGGCGGCCAACCCCGATCCACTACAAAGCGGAACTACAGCTGATTTCACCGTCAGTGGGGGGACTCCTGTGGCGCCGTGCTACCTCGCATACAGCTTGGTAGGTCCTGGAAGTTATCCAGTCCCACAACTCAACGTGACCCTGGGCTTGGCTAACCCTCAGCTTGGTGCCGGGCCAAACAACACCAACGCCCAAGGCGATGTCGTCTGGACGTTGCCGATCCCACCGGCAGGTGCAGGACTAAGCGTGTGGGTTCAGGCCCTACAGATGGGCGCAGTGACGAATGTCGTCGCCACCAGCATCCAATAACAATCTTGCAATATGGTCTGCTGTACGTAGGTTAGGGTCATGTCGGACACGTCGACCCCACTATTTCTGCACGAGGAGGTTCTCCTTCTCTCGCTACGCGATGACACCGGAACCACCTCATCTGGGGTTGCGGTAACCCTCGGTCTAGGTGCAGCCATGCTCGCCGACTTGCTCCTGATCGGCAAGGTCGAGATCGAGACCGAGCGCAAGCGTTCCTTCCTGAAATTGACTGACATCGAGCCCACCGGTGATGCCCTGTTGGACGAGTGCATCGGCAAGATGAAGGCTGCGAAACGCCGCGCACAGGTACAGGTTTGGGTTCAGCGGTTCAGTACCGTCAGGCATCTACGGCACCGAGTGGCCAAGAAGTTGTGCCACCGCGGCATCCTCAAGCATGAGGAACAAGCGGTCCTGTTGCTGTTCAAGCGTCAGGTCTACCCCGAGATCGACGGGCGCGCAGAGAAGGAGATACTCGCACGACTAAAGCGAGCGATCTTCACTCGCACTCGCGAGATGGAACCACGCACCGTGGTCTTGGTCTCACTCGCCAACGCCACCGGCTTGTTGCGCGCCAACTTCGACAAGAAGAAGTTGAAGGAGCAGAAGAAGCGGATCGACCAGATCGTGGAAGGCGAGTTCGTAGGACAAGCTACACATCATGCAGTGCAAGCGGCGATTACGGCGGCAGCTATGGTGGCGATCATGCCGGCGATGGTGACGACGGTCACTTCTTCCTAGGCCGTGCAGACGAAATCCCGGCCTTCGGAAAAACCGAAGCCGCTCAGCATCGTGCGCAAGTAGATCCTGGCATCAGACCCAGCGACCGAAACCAGTAGGGGATACTCGATGCCCTCGCGCAAATCATCATGGTGCATGACCGGAGCGCCGTGAATCACTTGACCGATCCGTCCTGGATGAAGTTCGTATATCTTGCGGCAGCGTTTACCCAGGCGCTGCAGGTCGCCGAGCAGTCGCTTGCCGGTATTGCCATAGCCTATCAGTTCATAATCGTCGCCGCCGCCGAGAAAGCCACTCGCGAGGAATGATGCCCTGCAACGACCGAAGGCGTCATCCGAGTAGTCAGCAGAAGTACTCGAGAGGGAAGCTTCGGACAAACGCCATTCATGCAACCCGCATTGCGCGCTCCAAGCCACGTGCGCGCGCCGCCTTCAACAATCCGCAGCAACAGGTCCCAGTCTTCAGGCCACCCCTTGTCACGATAAGGATTCTCGACCAACGAATCGCGGCGTAGCATCAAGGTCGGGTGACCGACTGGCATCTCGATATAGCGGTCACGGAAGACCCCATCGGAAGACCGTTGGCCGTTGAGCCATTCCTCATAAGCGAGGCGCCCGGCGGTCACGCGCTCGCGCGGTTGATACTGGACATGGCAACCGACGGCTGCCAGTTGCGGCGATTCATCCAGGGCTGTGGTTTGCAACCTCAACCGATCCGGCATCATCCTGTCGTCGGCATCGAGGATGGCGACATACTCACCTCGGCAGCTCTGCAGGCAATGATTGCGAGCCTCCACGACACCCGTGTGGGGGAGGCGGATCAGGCGAAAGCGCTGGTCGCGACTCGCGAAATCGCCAACTAGTTCGGAAGTCGAATCGGTGGAACCGTCATCGACCACCACGCATTCCCAATCGCCGAAACTCTGGACGGCAACGCTTGCGAGGGTCGCTTCGATGCTGGCGGCAGCATTGAATGCCGCCACCAGCACGGAAACCTTGGGCATGCCTTTAGTGGCCGCCGCCTACGGGGTTGACGAAGATGAAGTTGTTGATCGCCGCAGCGACAACGCCCATGATCGAAACGCCGGCGATGATTCCAGAGGCTACCGGAACGAGGTAGTCGTCGGATGACTTCTTGTTGCGGTGTGTCCAGATCGCTGCACCAACTGCACCTATCAACATCGACAACGGGTACTGGAAAGGTAGGATGAAACCGAGTCCGACTCCGGTCGCCGAGGGCAACCACTGGCGCATCTTCTTCGGTGCCAGCTTGTCGGAGACCACCATGAAAGCACCAATCGCCAGGCCGACGAAGATGGCGTTCTGGTGCATGGAGTGCATGTTCTCGATGCCCTTGGAGAAGACATCGGCGACAGCCTTCCAGGCCACAGCAGCGGGGGCAGGGAAGTCAGGCGCGTTGACGCCGTCACCGAGAAGCTTGGTGGCATCAGGGACAAGCAACTTGAATCCGACCACGGTAGCGATGGTGCCGGTGAAGATACCGCTGAACTGCGCGATGAACTGACGACGTGGGTTTGCACCTAGCAGGTAGCCAGACTTCAAGTCATTGAGCAGGTCAGCGCTGGAGCTTGCTGCACCAGCAGTGATGCCCGCGGTCATCAGGTTCGAAGTCGCGAAAGTAGGACTGTTGCTCGGCAGCAGGACTCCATAGGTCAACTGC
>CAZJGH010000006.1:0-23858 GCA_964545405.1 uncultured Planctomycetales bacterium | reverse complement strand
TCTTGCCCATCGCGCCGGTCGGCGTGATGTCGGATTCACCAGTCGCGCGACAAGCAACCAAGGCGAGTACGAAGGTCAGCAGTACTGCCAACACACCGAGGTGATAAGGGACACCGAACTGCGAACCTGCGACGATCACCACGCCAGCGCCTGAGAACAGCACGCCCCACAGGAACCATGAACCAGGGACTTCGACGCCGCTGGAACCGTCATCATCAGCTGACTTGCCCTTACCGAACTGGGTGAAGGCGCGTCCGATGGTCTTCCACTGGAAGGCGAAGGACAACAAGCCAGAGGCGACCATGATCGGAGCACCTAGCCACAGGCCGATCTCCTTCCACGCGCGACCAGGTGTGCTGACTGCGGCGAACAGCTCGCCGTCGACGTTGGTAGCCATGTTGAGTTGCGCCATCGGACCAACCCAGTAGGCGAGTGCCAAGGCGCTGATGGTCATCCACACCGCGACCCGTAAGCCGACCAGGGCACCAGCTGCGATCATCACCGGGTTGTGATCCATCACTATCGTCCAGTCTGAAGGCTTGGCATCGACCACCTCGCCATCGGTCACCGTGGTGCCGCGGCCAGGAATCCAGTCGAACATCGCCGATGAACCCGGCAACAAGGTCTTGTAGTAGATTGTCTCTCCGATCGAGCGCGCCTTATCGACGATGAAATGCGCATCGATCAGGATCGGCACCGCGGCACCGGCCAGACCGGACCACAGCAAGGCGCGCGCCTTGCGCGTAGCTTCGGAGCTGTCCGCATAAAGCGATTGCAACGTACTCGCTGCAGCCAGACCGGATGGGAACTTGAGCTTCTCCTGGTTGATCATGTTGCGCTTCATCGGGATGGCCAAGACCACACCAAGAATCGCCAGGAAGAAGGTCCAGGCCACCAACACCCAGATGGGAAGGTGCTCGCCACCAGGGTTGTCCTCGGTGGCCGAGATCATCAACAACGCCGCGATGGCGGAGACGAAAGTACCGCCAGTGGAGTAACCAGCCGCCGACGCGGTGGACTGCATGCAGTTGTTCTCGAGGATGGTCATCTGCGTGCGGACGGCGCCGAACCTCAACAGACCTTGCCAGATCGAGTACGACAAGATGCATGCCGTGATCGCTACCCCGAGGTGCCAACCGGTCTTGAGGCCGATGTAGAGGTTCGTGAAGGCCAAGAAGAAGCCGAGTATCGACCCCATCACGACCGCGCGGATCGTCAACTGCGGAGAGTCATCTCCTCGATAGGCTTGAGCCAACCACTGTGCCTCATCCATCTCGGCGACCTCCGCCGGTGGAATATCAAGCGGACGACATTGCTCTGCTTCCTCAGAAGTAGATGGTGCTTTCTGGAATAGGGCCATCAGGTTTTATTCAGCGCGTGGGAAACAGAGGACTGGTACATGTGAGTGGCGCAGGACCTCGTCGGCGATGCTGCCAAGCACCAGGCGACGGAAGCCGGTGCGACCATGAGTCGAGATCATGATCAGGTCGCAACCGTTCTCGTTGGCGTAGTCGGCGATCGCCTCGCCGATGGATGCGCCAAGGATGGCCTTGCAAGTGACATCGACATCACTGCCGAGGGCGGCGCATTGGGAGCCGATCGCCTTCTCAGCGGCCGCGACTAACGCAGGACCTTCGGGGTCACTTAGAGGTGGAGCAAGCGGAGCTCCGTGTGGAGCGACTTGCAGATCCTCGACGACATTCAGAAGAGTGATTTTGGCGTCGTTCGTCTTCGCCAGGTCGATGGCGTCGTCGAAGGTGCGCTGGGATTCATCCGACAAGTCGGTAGTCAGCAGGATGTGATTAATCTTCATGATCAGTGGTTCCCGTGGTTGGGGCAGGCATGCTTAGCGACAGTAGGAACAAGCCGGAGAAGATCACGGCTTGGACAGCGACGGCAATCACCTCAGACCATTTCATCTCCTCGATGAAACGCAGATAGTAAGTACCGCCCCAGAAGGCCAAAGCGATCGGCGCGAGGGAAATCGAAACCCAGCGGTGACCATTAAGGTTGAACCCATGCTGTGGGTTGTTCGAGGCACTGCTGACGACTCGGTTGTAAAGGAAGATACCGATCATCGACACGACCCCGATCAGGGTGAAGATCAACCACATGGATTGCGGTTCATACTTATCCCACAGCATGTCGCGGGTCTCCCATGCATCGACGCCGATGGTCTCCTCGAAGAACGGCAGCAAGTCATCCTTAGGGATGGCTTCGATCGTCGCGGCATCAAGGCCCTGCTCGTCTACCAGGTAGCGACGTGCCAGAACGACCTTGTCTCCACCGCCTTGGTAGAGGATGCCTGCGATGATGGATCCGACCGACCAACCGATCCCGACAGTGAAGTTCACGTAGCCCATATACAGGCCTTCCTTGCCTTTCGGCGCGATGCTCGCCAGGTAACGCATCTTGGTCGGGCTCGCGGTCATCTCGCCCATCGAGAAGAGGATGATCGCACCTAAGCACCACCAACCACTCGCCGACATGCCCAGCGCGTAGATCGCGACGGCTGAGATTCCGATACCGATGATGATGGCGTGCAAAGACTTGATTCGGTTAGTCATGTAACCGAACGCGAACGCCGAGAGGCTGATCAACAAGGCGTTGGCGTTGATCATCCAAGCCTGAGTCAGGTTGCCTCCATTGACGGTCGGAACCCCGAGCTCCCAATGGCCACCGGCGAGCTTGATGATCCCATAGATCACGAAGAATGCGGCGTAGACCGACACCTCGACCTTGCTCATCTTCTCGCCGCCATTACGCAGGACGACGAACCTGATTCCAGCAAGAGCCGCAGTCAGGATCGGAATGATGATGAACATGTCGAGCCCGAGCAACAGCGACTTCACCGAGTCGGCGGGTGCTCGTGAATCGATCCAGTCGTCGATGAAGTTCGGCAGGATGTCGAACAGTTGATAGAACATCAGCCAGAATCCCGCGAAGCAGATCGTGAAGAAGAACAGTCGTGGTTCAAGGAGGCCGCGGAAGGCTCCGACGAGTACTTGCCAGGAGCTGTCGTTGTTGTCGTCGCCGTGGTGCTCAGGCTCCTTGAAGAAGAACAGCGGGATGTAGTTGAGGAAGATACCGGCGGTGCAGACCAGGTAGACGGTGTGCCATGGCATCAACTCCATGTAACCGGCGACCATCGGGCCGATGAAGCCACCGATGTTCACGAACTGATAGAACAGAGCCCATCCAAGCGCGGACTTGCCTTTCGGCATCTGGTGAGCGATCAATCCCTGCAGGCCAGGCTTGAAGACGGCAGTACCGGTCGCCAGGAGCATTGCTCCGACGAAGAAGATGCCATACGCGTGGTCAATGCCTTGAGCACGGGCCTCGACCATCGGCATGCCGGCCAACATCTCGGCGATCTTCAGGCAGTAACCCATCAGCAGGTAGCCGACGATCTTCAGCGTTGTCGCTACCGCGATGTTCGACTTGTAGCCGAAGCGGTCGGCGAATCCTCCGGTGAAAATCGGAACGAAGCTCTGGACCAGCGCCCAAGCCGCATAAACGGTTCCTTTCTGGATGTGGTCGAACTCTGGATAGCCGAGTTCGACGGCCTTGACCATCATCACAGGGAGCACGACACGTACGCCGTAGTAGGCGAAGCGCTCGACCAACTCCATCCAGTTGGCAATCCAGTAGATGAGGCCGAAGCCTGTGGGCTGGGAATCGGGGACAGAAGCAGGCGCTGCGTTCTCGCTCATGGGTCGCAACCCTAGCAGAGCGGCCTATACCCGTCGGCGCACGACTATCCTTATTGGTATGGAAACCGGCACCTCCCACATTGATTTATCCGCAGTTGCTGCCCAAACCGAGCGCACCTGGGAGCAGGACATCCTGCCCAGCCTGAAGGATTACATAGCGATTCCATGCTTGTCCCCATTGTTCGATAAGCAATGGGTGGAGAACGGTTATATGGAACAAGCCGTCACACTCGTTGAGGATTGGTGCCGCGCGCGGGATATCGAAGGGCTGCATGTCGAGGTGGTCCGCCTTGAGGGCCGTACCCCGATGATCTTCATGGAGATACCTGCCTTCGGTTACGACGGTCCACGTGAAGACACCATCTTGCTCTACGGGCACATCGACAAGCAACCCGAGATGGTCGGATGGCGCGAAGACCTCGGCCCATGGAAGCCAGTGATCGAAGGCGATCGTCTCTACGGGCGTGGCGGTGCCGATGATGGTTATGCGGCATTCGCATCACTAGCCGCGATCGAGGCCGTACAACAAAACGGCGGCCAGCATCAGCGCTGCGTGTTGATGATCGAGGCATGCGAGGAGAGCGGCTCTCCCGACTTGCCGTTCTACATCGAGCACCTCAGCGACCGGCTTGGTGACGTGAGCCTGGTGGTGTGCCTTGATTCTGGCGCCGGTGATTACGATCGCTTATGGAGCACGACTTCGTTGCGCGGAATGGTCGCAGGTGATCTGCGCGTGGACATCAGCTCCGAAGGTGTTCATTCCGGGGATGCGAGTGGCATCATGCCTTCAAGCTTCAGGATCCTGCGGATGATCCTCGATCGCATTGAGAGTTCCGACGACGGCAAGCTGCTGGCGGATTGCATGCACGTCGAGGTTCCAGCTGCGCGGGTATCCCAAGCACAGACCGTGGCGAACATCCTCGGCGACGAAGTGCGAACCGCCTATCCCTTACTCGATGGAGTCGAGGCGATGGACACTGACCTGACCGAGTTGATCCTGAATCGCACTTGGCGTCCGACCCTTTCCTACACGGGTGCAGGAGGCATGCCACCCCTGGCGGATGCAGGTAACGTTCTGCGACCTTTCACCGCACTCAAGTTGTCTTTCCGTTTGCCACCCACGGTGGATAACAAGGTTGCCAAGCAGCAGATAGTCGAAATCCTGGAGAGTGATCCCCCCTATGGTGCCAAGATCAGCTTCAATGCCGAGAAGGGCGCAAATGGCTGGAACGCGCCTGAACTCGCGCCTTGGCTGGAGGAATCCGTGGCAGCTGGATCACGGGAGTTCTTCGATGCGGAACCGGCTTATATGGGCGAAGGTGGATCGATCCCCTTCATGGGCCTATTAGGCGAGAAGTACCCTCAAGCACAGTTCCTGATAACTGGCGTGTTGGGCCCTGGAGCCAATGCCCACGGACCCAACGAGTTCCTGCACATTCCGATGGTGAAGAGGCTTACGTCATGCGTGGCAGTGGTTCTCGACGCCCACGCACGACGTAGCTGAAGTGGTGCAGTAGCTTAATAAGCCGCCATCAGTCCCTTGCCACTAGCGATAGCAGCAAGCTTGCCTGCGCGGTCACCGATCGGGGTACCGACGTTCTCCCTCGCGAAGTCAGCGAGCTTGGCAGCGATCTTCTCGCTCTTGCCGTCTTCGAACAGCTTGCTTTCAAGCTTGGCTAGGTCCTTCGCTGCGCTTAGTTGAGCGACGACTCCTTCCTCCTCAAACTTGGCTAGGCTTGAGTCGACCTTAGCGGTCATCTCGTCGTTGCCCTTCACTCCCTTGACCAAGCTCTTGGTCAAATCCAAGGCGCGGAGTGGGTAGCCGTTTTGAAGCATCCAATCAGCACGCGCTAGGTGACTGTCGAGTCGACCATTGATGCCCTTGATAGCGGCTTCAGTCGAGCTCACCACCAACTCAGTGTCCTTGCTGCCAGGCTTGGCTTTCAGCTTCACTGCTGCAGTCATTGCCTTCGAGTAATTCCCCTTACCAAGGTCGGAGTAGATCTTCGCCACGGCTTTAGGCGCGTCGGCCGGGCCGGCGCCTGATTCCTTGACCATGCGCTCGATCTCGGTCTCCATCTTCTTCTTCAGGTCGCTTGAACGACCTTGAAGAACGACCTTGCCCTGCGCATCCAACAGCGCGAACTTCGGCAAACCATTTCCTGGAATGCTGAAGACATAGTCCGACGACCAGATGACGTCGTGAACCAGCCATTCGTTCTTGAGCGCGAGATCGATCGATTTCTCGAGTCCGCTGTTCTGGGACTCAGCGAAAATGATCTGCAGATCATCGCCGTATTCCTCTTTCAGTTTGAGGGCCGCCGGCACGGACGACCCGATGCAACCTGGTCATCTGGTGCCCCAGAATTCGACCAAAGTCGGCTTGCCGCGGAAATTCGCGGCCTCAGTCTTGCCCATGGCGTTGAAGGTCTTTTCGCCGAAACTGAAGGTTGGGGTGTCGCCGACATCCACGGAGCCTTGAGCAACCGCAGGCGCAGCAATAAGTAAGGCAGCTGCAACGGTGGAGAGGTGAAGTGGGTTCATGGTTTCAATATACGCACCTAATGCCGAGGTCATGAGCTATTTTCCTCGGTTCTGAGCTTGTACAGATGGCTGCAGAGACAGCTATCCCGGCTTTTCCATGGATATTGCCCACGTTATCCACAGTGATTCCACCGATCGCCAACAAGGGCAAATGTGTTGCTTGAGTCGCTGCCGCCGGGCCCAACCCATGGTCGTAACCTTTTGTTGCAGATGGGAATAGGGGGCCAAAACCAGCGTAGTCAGCGCCCTCAGCTGCGGCTTGCTCAAGCTGCGTGAGATCATGAGTACTCAAGCCGATGAGCTTGTTGTCGCCGAGGATTCGTCGAGCCTCTGCCAGCGGCATGTCGTCTTGACCTAGATGGACGCCACTCGCCCCAGTCGCGATGGCGACCTCAACAGAGTCATTGATGATCACCGGCACCTCGAGTCGCTCACCTAGATTGACCACCTGGCGGCTCCAGTCATAGAGCTCGGATGCCGAGCAGTTCTTTTCACGCACCTGAATGAGGTCAGCACCGCCCAAAACAGCCTCTTCAGCTACTTGGAGGGGCGGCAGGGAGCACAAGTCGCGGGTCAGAATCAGGCACAGGCGAAAACCCATCGATGCAATTTAGCGCCATTAAGGCCATTGGTGCCACCTTGGCCCAATTAGAAACGCCCTGCTATTGCAGGGCGGTGAGGGACTCCGGGGATGGGAGGTAACGTTGGGGATGGAGTTGCGGCGGGGTTTTTAAGACACCCACTTAGACCCTGAACGACGCGCGGCCTTGTCTTGCTTGAGAGAGCGGAGGAAAGCGCGCTTGTCGGCTGCACTGAACAGCCGGACCTTACAGCCACAGTCGACACAAAAACTAGACTCCAAGCTCTGGAGATACTTCACGTAGTCGTGACAACGTGGACAGTACTTCGTGTCTTTGAAGAAGTTGCTTTGCATTTTTGTGCTCCTGTGTTGAGGGGAAAGACCAGCCCAATGGGCTTATGGAAATCTAGCCTGCCCCTGAGATCAGAAACGAGAAAAAAGCTGAAAAATCTTGAAACTACGCTAAAAATAAGGAAATCGCTTTTAAGTACACCATCTCCGATAATCCTCTAAAGCCTTTTGCCTTAGAGGTTTACCGAGAAAGTACGGATTCGACCTCTTTTCGTATTTCTGAGTCGACCTCAGAAGATAGGGCTTTCCGAAGCACATCAAGTTCCCCGATTTCTGACAAAGCCCAGGCGGCATGACGGCGGATCAGGGGGTCATGGTGGAATGCAGCTTCCTCAAGTTCCTTGCTACCACGCTTCAAATTCCCCAAGGCCACACATGCATTTCTCAGCAGGCCAGACCAGCCAGTACGCCGTAGTGGACTACCTGTGAATAACTGGTGGAAATCCTGTTCGGAGATTGTGAGCAAGTCCTCAAGCCGCATCTCGTTGAAGACTGGCATCAACCCCCAGTCGTCGCCGAATGTCGGCTCGTTGTCGCCGAATGGGCAGACCTCGGAGCAAACGTCACAGCCAAATACCCAATCTCCAACCTTGTTGCGCATTTCAATCGGTATCGCGCCACTCGACTCAATAGTCAGGTATGAAATACAGCGCCGCGCATCGATCTCGTACTCCGACGTAAAGGCTTTGGTGGGGCAGGCTTCGATGCAGCTGGTGCATGATCCACAAGTTGCCTCACGTGCTGGAGGGGGAGACCAGGCAGGCAGCTCGACATCAACCACTAGTTCTCCGAGGAGCACCCAGGGGCCAAACTCAGGATGAATCAACAGAGTGTTCTTGCCCCGCCAACCCAGCCCACCGCGGATGGCCCACTCCCTTTCCAACACCGGAGCGGCGTCGACCGTGGCCCGAAATGCCTGCGCTAACCCTTTTGCACGCAACCGTTTGCCGAGCTTCTGTAGAAGTCTGCCAATGCGATTGTGATAATCCTTGCCGAGGGCGTACCGAGCCACCCGACCGCCTTCTCGAAAGCCACCGCTACTGCGTGCATAGGGTAGTGCGAATAAAGCAACTCCCTTACCCCACGATTTCCAGCTTGCCAGGTCCCGCCCGACCTCCTGAGCCTTGCGTAAGTAATCCATATCCCCAGCCCGGCCTTCATCCATCCACCGGGCGAATCGCTCCATGACCTCTTCGGGCAGGGGGGTCGTCGGCAAAGTGCCACGCAACTCAAGCCCAACCTCAGCCGCCAGCTCCCATAAGGGATGCAGTTCTTCGGGCAGGTCATTTGGACGCATGAGGGTATTATCGGTGGTCGAATGTGCGGATTATTCCCAATCCGCAAGGTTTGACATCGTTCTTTTCTTGGTACAGCAGTTGCTGTGAACCGATAGCCGTTGATTACGTTTTCCTTAGGCTCCATGATCACTTCGCTCCGATTGAATCTCCTTGCAGGCCTGATTTGCCTGCTGTTCAGTACTCAGGCCTTGGCCCAATCCTCCTTGCAGGATTCGCCACCATTGCCGGAGCAGTTGCGCATCGCGCTCCTTGACGGGAACTTCGATGCCGCCCTGCGAGACATCCACGACCTGCAGAAGGACAATCCTGAGCCGACTGGCTTCTGGTACTACCTTGAAGGGGTCACCGAACAACGTGCCGGCAATGACACCGCCGCGATTCGAGCCTTCGAGCAGGTCGAGTCGGAATACAGCGATGGTCCTTGGGTACACAAGGCTCGTTTTCATCACGCCGAGGTCTTATCAGCCGCGGGCGATTGGCAGGCAGCGGAGCAGATCTGGGAGAGCGAGGTCAGCTGGTTGCGTGGCGCCGAACGTCAGCGTGAACTGGCCGCGATCTATTTCGACTTGGCCGACGGGTTTTCTGAGGAGAAGGATGGAGCAGCGGGATTGGAGAGTGCGGAGTATCAGAGTGCGATCGTCCTCTATCAAAAGGGCATGGAGCTCGATATCCCAAGCGACCAACGCAAGTATGGATTGGGTCGAGTGGCTCGGTGCTACAACCAACTCGAGCAATGGCAGTTGGCGGCTCGCACCTTGGCCATCTTGTTGGAGGAGTTCCCTGATCATCAAGTCCATTTCGATTACGCGCAGGCATTGCGTAAGCACAATTCGATGGACGCCGCGCGCCGCGAGTTCGAGGATCTCGCCGCCGACCTTGATGGCCAGCGGACCGACCCGGAGCTAGATCAACTGCATGGCATGGCGCTCTATTCGATTGGCTACACCTACAAGAACAGTACCTCCGGAAGGAACCGTTCCATCGGCGCGTTCCGTCGCTTCCTGGAAGCTCATCCGCAACACCAGAAGTCGGGGCGAGCCGCGTTCGGTATCGCATCCTTGCGCCTGGAGAATGGGGAGCGTTCCGAGGCGATCGCGGCCTTCAAGTCATTCATCGAGATGTCGTTGAGCACCGACGACCTTGATGAACTGGAGCATCATGAGATGCTCAGGCAGAAGGCACACTTCCAGGTCGCTCAGACTTACGTCCAAAGTGGCGAATATGAAGCCGGCCGGGTGGCTTATGAGCGCTACGTGTCGTTGTTCCCCGAAGGCGCAGACTGGGCAGAAGCACAACGACGCATCATCGATGCCGAGTACAGCCTCGGTCGCCATCATGAAGGCGAGCAGATGTGGTCAGAGGCACGCGCTGCTTATCTGCAGTTCCTGGGGGACCATCCATTGGATCACCGTGTGCGTGAGATCCTGTTCCGCTTGGGCGACATGTATGAAGAGCAAGCCGAATTGGCTGACGAGGCTGATAGGCCGGCTTTGTATCAAAGGGCCACTGATGAATGGGCCCGCTTGATCGCCAAGTACCCCGCTTCCGACGAGGCCTCACACGCCCTGTTCGCGATCGGCAATTTCCGAGAGCATGAGCTCGACGACCTGGAAGGCGCAGTCGAGAGTTACCGCAAGTGTGATTTCGGAACTTACTCATGGAGCGCCAAGGAGCGTCTTCGTGAGATGGTCAAGCCTAGCCTTGGCATCAATACCGAGCGGGTTTGGCGCAGCAACGAGGCTGCGAGCTTCGAACTTGAGTTGCGCAACGTGGAAAGCGTGATGGTGGAGGTGTATCGCCTCGATCTTGAAGCCTACTTCCGCAAGCACCTGTCGGTGCGGTTCATCGAGGACCTCGACCTCGACCTGATTGCTGCCGACAAGGAGTTCGAGTTCGAGATCGACAAGTTCGAACGGTTCCGCCCATACAGCCAGGATGTCGAGTTACCGGTCGATGGTGTCGGCGTCTGGGCCGTTGTCGTCAGTTCCGAAGAGAAGCGTGCAACCACCTTGGTGATGCGCAGCGATATCGACATCATCGTCAAGTCGTCTCGTGAAGGCGCTTTCGTGTTCGCAGAGGACATGCGCAAGATGAAAGGTGCTTCCGGTGTCGACCTGGTCCTGGCGATTCAGGTCGCCGGACAAGCGGAGCCTGAGATGATTGAAGTCTCGACCGGCCGCGATGGCGTCGCACAAGTCGACTTCTCCGAACACGAGCTTTCCCAGGTCGAGGACGTGCGCGTATTCGCCAAGGATAAGCGCGGTGTCGCATCCACCACTTCGTGGGTGGCGAACCTTTCGACCATCCGCTCGCTCGAGCCTAGCGGTTATGTCTTCACTGACGCCTCCGCATATCAACCCGGTGCGCTGGTCTCCTGGCGCGCGGTATTGCGTGAAGTAGATGAAGGGATCTTCTCGTTCGAGGAAGGCGAGAAGTGGCGCGTCACGATGACGGACGGCAGCGGCCGTGCCGTTCACCATGAACAGGTCGAGCTCAGTGACTTCGGCACCTTGAACGGGAGCGCCCGTCTCGCCGCAGGTGCGCCTAGCGGTAACTACTCGGTGCGCTGCGAATCGCCAAGTGGTCGCGTTCATTACGCGAGCTTCACCGTCCGCCCATTCGAGGTCAAGCGGGTAGAGCTCGACCTGGAGTTCGATCGCGATGTCTACTATCGCGGTGAACCGGTCAAGGTCTCGGTGGCCGCGAAGTACAGCTATGGCGAACCAGTGGCTGATGCAGCACTGCAGATATTTCCGCCGTCAGGTCCACGCCAAGTCGTGCGCACCGACGAGAACGGCGAGTTCGAGTTCACCTTCGACACTCGTCAGGTCGATAACACCGGGCCGCTGACCTTCAGCGCTTACCTACCTCAGCAGGACATCACCAGTCAGGAGAGTACCCTGCTGTCAGCGACCGGCTTCCGCATCGGTATCACTCCGCCGGAAAGCGTCTACCTGCTTGGGCGAGACATCCCGATCGATGTGCGAACGGTAACTCCCAACGGGGTCGCCATGGAGCAAGGCCTCGAGTTGCGCCTGTTGCGGCGCTTCATGGACGCCCGCTCGCGTTGGGTCGAAGAGGAAGTTGTCCACCAGACCATCACCACCGACAAGAACGGCAAGTTCACCGCGCAGTTGTCGCCACAGGACGGTGGCAAGCACATCCTCATCGCTGAAGGCACCGATCGCTTCGGCAACCCGGTCAGCGCGCGTGTCGAGTTCACCGTTTCCGGCTCCGACGACAAGGTCAAGCTACGACTTCTGTCCGACGTCCAGAGCGTGAAGGTCGGCGGCAAGATTCCTCTCGAGGTAATCAACCGTGCCGGCGAAGGCCTGGCGCTCGTCACCTTCGAAGGTGGGCGCATGCTCGACTATCGACTGGTGTCATTGCAGGAAGGTGTTCAGGAACTTGATGTCGACGTGCCTGACAAGTTCTTCCCTGACATGGTCGTGACCGTCAGCATGATGCACGAGGACGACTTCTACTATGCCGAACGTGGCTTCAGCGTGGCTCGCAACCTTGTAGTTAAGATGACTCCGCGCAAGGATGTCGTTAACCCAGGCGAACTGGTCGAGGTCGATGTCGAGGTGTTCAATCAACTCGGCGAACCGGTCAAGGCCGAGCTGTCCTTCGCGGCAGTCGATTCATCGTTATTCGAGATGTTCCCTGACCAGTCAGGCAACATCCTCTCCGAGTTCCGCGGTCATGGAAAGCGCCGCGACAGTTTCATCACCCAGGCGAGCAACAACTTCTCGTACAACGGCGTGACTCGTGAGATCGACGCGGCATTGTTGGCCGAAGGCGAACGCCTGCGTGCCGAGGAAGCATGGGCAGATGGCAAGGACCGCGCCACCGACAAGCTGAGGCGCAACGGTCAGTACAAGGGGCCAGGAGATTCATCTCCACCTTCACCAAGTGCATCGCCTTCCACTCCAGGAGTGGCTTTCGCAGCTCCAGCCGAGGAGCTTGAGCTCGAGGAGCTCGGCTACCTCTCGGACATGGACGACATCAACTCAGCCGTCGGTATGGGCGGGGGAGCCGGTGGTCGATACGGCGGCCGCGGAGGCTCAGCCAAGAAAGGTGGGAAGCAACCTGCAGGTGATTTCGGCGCCAGCTTCGGTGGCATGAACTACGCCGGTCGGGTGCTGGTCGGCCAAGTCGATGAGGAAGTGATCGATGCACTCACTGCCGATTGGCAACCTAGCATCGTCACCGACCGTAAAGGCCGTGCGACCATCAGCTTCACCGCTCCGCAGTTGAGTACTCGTTGGCGCTTGATGTGCCGCGGCGTAGACCAAGGCACTGCGGTCGGACAAGGAGCCGCGGCCGTCGTCTCGCGAGCCGATTTCCTGGTCGAGCTGCGTACGCCCTCCGTCTTCCTTGAAGGCGACAAGCCTAACGTGCTCGCACGGGTCCATAACCTGACTGGCATGGCTGGCAAGGTCAAGTTGTCCGTCGAGATTGACTTCCCTTCGGGCAAGCAGATCATCGCTTCCGAGATGTCGTTTGACGGTTCGGCTGTCGAAGACGTTGAGTTGGAGTTGACCGATATCGTTCCGGCAGGGCACGCCACTGACGTCGACGTCACCTTGTCCGCCACCGGCACCTTCAAGTCATCCGAAGGCAATGAGGTACTTACGGTCGGAGCATCGACCGCTCGCCCTGTTCGTGTCGCGCCATGGGGATTGGCGGTTGCCGATCAACATTCAGGGCAGCTGGTCTCGTCCAGCGACTTCACCCTGCAACTCCCTGATGGCGGCAGCTACAGCGCCGCTGCATGGAACCTGCACATCGGTCTCGGCATGGATCAGATGCTGATCGAGGAGGCCTTGTCCGGGTCCGCTGCTTATCTGCATCGTGGCCACGCGCTGCGCCATGACGGACCGCAACGCAACCCAGGATTCGCTGGCGAACTACAGGGTGTACTCGGAGTCCTTCAACATCTACGCGACTCGCGTCGCTCCGACCATCCCGCATACTCTGCGTTGATGAACAAGGCCAGTGGTCTGGTGACCATCCTGCTGGCTACTCAGCAGAATCAAGGTGGCTGGGCCTGGTCAAGCCGCGGAGCATCCGCGAACTATGAAGTATCTGCGCGAGTCATGATCGCGTTGGAACTTGCCAGTGATTTCGGACTCGAAGTCCCATCCCATTCATTGGCTTCTGGCCGCGCTTTCTTGTCGACTTCATTGAGCGGTACCGCCAAACGCGGTCCCTTCGCACGCGCGATCGTCTTGTATGCCTTGAGCCTTTCCGACAATGTCGATTTCGGATTAGCCAACAGCTTGCATCGCGTGCGTCACACCCTCACCCCAGCGGCGGCAGCCTATACGGCACTTACGCTAGATCGCCTCGGCAGCAGCTCGATGGCTGAGGAGATGCTTGAGGTGTCGCTGCGACGGAGTCCTCAAGTTCCTGAAGATCGACTCTCCTGGTGCAGCTCACCAGTCGAGTTGCAGGCACTGCTGTTGACCGCATGCTTGACCATCAGTCCTGGGCATTCAGCGACTGCTGATTTGGAGCAAGCCTTGATGGCTCAACGCCCTTGGTACGGCAATGGCGCCCATGGTATGGCCCTTGCGGCGATCAGCGCCCATCGCACCACTACCGGGCTGACCGATCGCGATGCGAAGGTGACCGTCTCCATCGATGGTGGCAAGGCGCAGACCTTCAGCCTCGGCTCCAAGAACACCAGCATCGACTTGCAGGGTCTGGTCGCGCAGTCGTCCGGACTCCAAGTCGTCAACCTGAGCTTGAAGCTCGAAGGGCGTGGCAAGCCGCATTTCACCGCGACCCTGGAAGGTTTCGATGCCGCACCACGCGAGAATCAAGGTGAGGAGTTGCGTGTCTGGCGCACCTATTACCTTGCCGCGCCCGCACGGTACAACGGCGTGGAGTACCCAGCCGGTTTCAGCACCGTCAACGCCATGGCCCATTGGCGTAACGAGATCACTCAGCTTGAGTTCGGTTCCTCGGCACCTATCCATGTGATGATCACTCGCGAATACGATTCGGCCGAGGCATCCAAGGCACAGAACCTCGTAACTGTCGAGATCCCATTGCCTGCCGGAGCCCATGTTGTCGACGGCTCCGTCTCCGGGGTGGAGTCATGGATCGAGCGTGACGGCCGGCTGTTCGTGGATATCAGCAGCATGCGTGGTTCATCTCATGCGATCGACTTCAAGGTCCGTGGCCTGGTGCCAGGGACTTACCGGACCCTGCCGGTCACGGTGCGCAGCGCTTATGACCCGTCGATCTATGGTGTCGGTACTTTCGGCAAGCTCACCGTGTTGCCACGCGGTGTCGCGGCAAACGACGAGTACAACCCGACCCCTGATGAGCTGTACAACCTTGGATTGAACGAGTACAAGAACAAGGATTTCGATCTTGCTTGGCAGCATCTAAGCCAGCTGGACCAGAGGTTCGGTGACAAGCTCCGCAGCTCCGTCTTGTTGGAGAGTTCACGCATCATGCTCGAGCTTTCGATCGACCGCAACGATGCCAACCGTATCGTCAAGTTCTTCGAGATCCTCAAGGAGAAGAACCCATCGCTGACCGTCACCTTCGCGCGCATGGCGGTGATCGCCAAGGCGTACAAGGACCTCGGCGAGTACGAACGTGCTGCACGAGTTTTGGCCGCGGTGGCCGAGGAGACCTTCAACCTCGACTTGCAGGTGGTCAAGGTGCTCGAGGAGCAGAATGATTTCCATGCAGCCACTGAAGCCTTGCATCGCGTTTGGCTTGAGTATCCGGACTTCCCTGCCGTAGTCGAGACTGCCCTGACCCTCGCCGACCAACTTCTCGTAGCTGCCCCGACGGCCCACACCGATCGCAGCCTGCGTCTTGCTCGTCGCGACCGGGCGGTCTTGCTGTACGAAAGCGTGATGTTGCTGCATCGCTTCCTGGGCCTTTACGCCGATGACCCGATCGCGCCTGATGCGGCACTCAACCTGGTGAGCGCTCACTTGGATCTCGAGGATTACGAGAGCGCCTCACGTTTGGCGGCGGAATTCGCGGCGCGTTACCAGGAGCCAAGCTTCAACGACGCCTTCGTATACACCCAGGCAGTCGCGGAATGGACCATGGGTAACGACAAGCGTTCGACCAAGCTCCTGCAAGGCATCGCCGAGGCTGTCTATACCGATGACAACGGCCGCCAGTCATACTCGGATAACCGAGACTTGGCGCTCTACATCCTCGCGCAGATCCATCATGCCAAGCAGGATTTCGTCAACGCCGCGACTTACTACGAGAGGGTCAGTACCGTCTTCGCAGACGCAGGCCTGGTACTTGAGGGATTCCGCCATCGTTCACTTTCGGTCGACGAGGTCACGGAAGTGTCGCCCGGGAGCAAGGCCAAGTTCGAATTGCATTACCGCAATATCGACAATGCCGAGCTGCTGGTCTACCCGGTAGACCTGATGACCTTGTACCTGCGTGAGAAGAACCTCGCTGGCATAACCTCAGTGAACCTTGCCGGCATCGAACCTGTCATTCGTCGCAGCGTCAAGCTCAAGGATGACGGCACGATGCGTCAACAGGATTACGAAGTCGAACTCAAGTTGCCTGACGCTGGCGCCTACCTGGTGATCTGCCGATCGGACGCCCTACATGCATCCGGCATGGTGCTGGTCAGCGACTTCGAGCTTGAAGTCAATCAGGTGGGGCAGAACAGCGTGCGAGTTCAGGCAGTAGACCGCGAGGATGGCACTTACTTGCGCGACGTCGACGTGCGCGTCATCGGCTCACAAGACAGCAACTTCATCTCAGGCCTTACTGATCCACGTGGTCTGTACTTGGCCGACGGCTTCTCAGGAGCGGCAACCGTAATCGCGCGTCATGGTGGTCGTCACTACGCATTCTTCCGCGGTGAGCCTTGGGGCGCCGAGTTCGGACTGGGGGCTGGCAACATCCAGATGGATGGCAAGCTGGATCGTCCTCAAGGTCAAATGCTGGATTCCGATTCCTATCTCGACAACGTCCGCGGCCTGAACTCATTGCAGCAGGAGTCACGGTCGAGGAACCTCGAGGAGAAGCAGAAGTCGCAGAGCCTCGGAGTGGAATTGAACAAACTGCAGTAGGTCCTGCGGTTACTCTGGAAGAACCTCTCGGATAGCTGCAACCATGCAGCACTCCGAGAGGTCTCATCCGTAATATGATCGCGATCACCTTGGTCTTGTTGTTGCAACAGGCTGGGCCTCCAAGTCAGGCCGAGATGCAGGACCATCTGCCGTCTCCATTGCTTGCTGCCGAGATCGCTCGGCCTCAAGAGTTGGTCAGCAGCTTGTTGAGCAGTCGCTTCAAGCACAAGCTCATCGAATCCCGACTTTGGCAAGCTTTGGAAGACCTGCCTCAGTATCCGATGGTCGAGATCGGTTGGCAGACGTTCCTTGCGCCAGTGCAGGGCAGGCCAGAGGATTTCCTCGCGGCACTTGCCGGAGATGGGCTGTTGTTGATGATGACGGCTGGTGCGAATCCTGGTGAGTTCGACCTCTCGCTACTTAGCAGCGGTCATGATGCTGAACTCGCTCAGGATTGCTTGGCTCCGATATTGGGCTTCGCCGGAGTGTCGCAGGCCGACATGGCAGGCGAAGAATGGCAGCTCCAGGTCGGCAACCTGTATCTACACCGCAGCAACGACAGGTTCGCATTGGGAACATCTTCCGATGCGTTGGCGCGCTTTTCTGCGATTCCATTCGAGAAGCTCAAGCAGTTGGCGATCCCCGGCGAATGTCGTGCCGCTGCGCTTAGTCGAGCGTCTTCCAACCTCGCGTGGATTCATGGCGACCTCCTGCGCGCTGATGGCTACCCGGACCTGCCCGAAGATGCCGGCGCCTCGTATTTCTTCGGCGACGTGCATGAGGTCTTACGCACTGCTCCATGGGTAGGAGGTTCGTTAAGGGTTTCCGAAGGCGAGATCGGCTTCGACCTCTTCGCACCTGTGCCTGATGGGATCATGGAGACCCATGCGCCGTTTTTCCCGGCTGTCGGTGAAGTCCCGATGCCGTTACTCGGAAAGATGGTAATGCAGGGAATCTTCACCCGCGACCTCGGCGTCTGGTGGACCGCAAGGCACCTGTACATGAAGGAGCGCGCCGTGGCGGAATCCGTCGAAGGCGACGGCACCCTCGCCTTGTTGTTCGGCCGCGATCCCGGTCCGGAGATATTCGCGTGGTTGGAAAGCGACGTCCGCCTCATGGTTTCGGTGCTCCCAGAGGAAGCACGCAAGGGACTGCCTATCGAGTACCCGAGTGGGGCAATCGGCTTGCGTCTCAAGGAAGACGCCCCAGAGGATCTGGCCGAATCGTTCGCCAGTGCATTCTTGGCGGCTGTCACCTTCGCGAACCTGGATGGCGGCGGCATGGCAGAACAGCCGATGCAGTTGGACATCCAAAAGACCGAACGAGGCAGCATCTACTCAGCCGGTTACCGTGCGCCGGCGGAAGGACAAGTCCTGTCCACGCGTCATAACCTTTCACCATCCTTGTTGATCGGAGACGATGGTCAGATATGGATATCGACATCGCTCAGTCTGCTGCAGGAGATCGTCGCCGCTCCGGTGCAGATGGTCGAGGCTCGGGGCATCTGGCTCGACCTCCAGGTTGCAGAGATGCTCGAGATCCTTGGCCGGGATCGCAACATCCTAATCGCGAACCGTCTCCTGGAGGAGGGCGGCGACATTAAAGCGGCTACCGACTTCGTGGATATGATGATGTCAGCTTTAGCTATCTTCAACCGAACTAGCGCTCGAATTCACCTCGATGATACTCTAATTGCCCTCCAAGTAGAGATTCAGGCAGCCCCCTGAGCGACTCGACAATGACTGTTTCCCCAGGCCCCATTATTCCCCTGCCGCAGGACCCGGCAGCGGCGTTGGAGGCATATGACCCGCAGCAAGGTCACGGCCCATGGGATGCGCCACATGTAGCTCATCTTCTACGGCGCGCTGTCGGTGGCCCAATGCCTCGGCAGGTCGAGGAGATGCGCCGGCAATCCGCGCATGAGGTCCTGGAACAGTTGTTCCGACCCACAGACATCAGTCTTGAGAGTATCTGGGGTGCCAGTGGGGTAGCGTTGGCTGCGACCAATGAACGGCCACGCTTGGCTTCTTGGTGGTTGATGAAGCTGGCTCAGGATGAATACGCTCTCGGCAATCGCCTTGCGGTGTTCTGGCACGATCACTTCGCCACGACTTGGAGCCGAATCAATGATGGCCAGCAGATGCTCGCCCAACATAGTTCACTATTGGCTCTCGGTGGCGGGCCGTTCCGCAAGTTGCTGGGCACTATGATCGAGGATCCCGCGATGCTGCGCTTCCTGGATGGCGATTCAAACCGTCGCGGCTTGCCCAACGAGAATCTCGCTCGCGAGCTCTTCGAGTTGTTCGCGCTTGGCCCCGGCAATTACACCGAGGAAGATATTCGCGAAGCTGCTCGCGCCTTGACGGGCAACACCGTGCGCCAAGGATCGTTCGTGTTCGAGAAGATGCTGCACGACCCTGAGCCCAAGACCGTCTTCGGCAAGACCATCAAGAATGGCAAGGGGTTGGTCAATCTCACGGTGAAGCAGGATGCTTGTCCACTGTTCCTCGCCGACAAGCTGTGGCGTTATTACGTCTCCCCCGAGCCGCCGCTCGAGGTGATCCAACTGTTGGCTGAGCGCTGGCGCGACCATGACTTGGAAACTGGTTGGTTGGTACGTACCTTGCTCGCTTCGCGAGCCTTCCACGCCAGCTCCTCGATGTTCTCATTGGTCAAGTCTCCGGTCGACTATGTGGTTGGCGTGATACGTGCAGTGAGTGGTCGCCCGGATCCACGTGAGATGGACATCGCTTGCAGTCAGATGGGTCAGGAACTCTTCGAGCCTCCCGGGGTCCAAGGTTGGCAAGGGGGATCCTCCTGGATTCACACGACTGCCTGGCTGGAGCGCACCAAGTTCGCCGAGGCGGTAGCGTCAGGTCGTCGCGGCCTGCTACGTGATGCCCCACTCGGCACCTTGTTCCCGGAACGCCACCGGCTGGATGCCGAAGAGCTTCTCGACGACGTGCTCAGTACCTTGCAACCATCAGGCTTGAGTGAGCAGCGACGCATCGCGTTGAAGCGTCAGCTCGAATCCTCGCAGAACCGTGTCACGACCACCCTGTTGCAGGAAACAGCGTATTCTGTAATGTGTCTTCCGGAGTACCACTTGTCATGAACACCACCCGTCGTGAGTTCCTTCGCCTAGCCGGCGCCGCCGGAGCAGGAGCGATGCTGATGCCGATGTCCTCGTGGGCTTCGCCTCAAGCTGGTGCTGACAGGAGACGCCTGGTGATGATATTCCTCGATGGCGGAAACGATGGACTGAATACCGTCGTGCCGACCAGCAATGATGAGTACTACAAGGCGCGGCCTGAGTTGGGATTGAAGGGTGAAACTCTTCACAAGCTCAACGACGACTTCGCACTGCACTCATCACTCGATGCTTGGCGTGGCCTGTTCGATGCCGGAGCACTGAGCATCATCCAAGGGGTCGGTTACGATCGCCCCGATTATTCGCATTTCGTATCTAGAGATATTTGGCACTGCGGTCGTCGCGATGACGTGAATACGTCGTCCGGGTGGCTTGGCACCATCGCCGCGCGTCGCAATTCCAACGACTTGCCCCCGGTAGCCCTCGGTGTTTCAGAAGCTCCACTTCTACTGAAGACTCCGGTCACCACCGGCCTGACGGTTGGCGACATGGAGAGTCTCTATGTCGATACTCTTCCGCAGATGCCAGATGGCATGAATCAGACCGGCGCACTAGCGATGATTCATCAGGCATCCTCGCTGGCGTACCAGACTTCAACTCGATTGCGGGAGATGGCGACGCGGGTTCCTCCTGGTGACAACTACCCTGATTCGGGCTTGGCCGATCGTCTCAAGCTGATTGCTCGATTCGCCCGTGCGGAAAGTGGTCCGCAGGTGATGTGGACACGCCTCGGTGGTTTCGATACCCATGCCTTACAGGGTGGTGCCCATGCGGCTTTGTTGAAGCAGCTTGGCGATGCGACAGCAGCCTTCCATCAGGATCTCAAGCGTGACGGCAGTGATCAACACACGATGGTGGTGATCTACAGTGAGTTCGGTCGGCGTGTCGCGGAGAATGGCTCCGCAGGGACTGACCACGGTGCTGCCGGGCCAATGTTCGCCATCGGTGGTGGCGCTCGAGGTGGCTTCCTAGGTGAGCACCCGAGTCTGGTAGACCTCGATCAAGGCAACCTCAAAGCCGGTCTCGATTTCCGAGCCGTCTTCAGTGAATGCATGCGCGGCTGGCTAGGCTGGTCGGCGATCGACCTGTTCGATGGCGCTTTCAGCGACGGCCAAGCGGGTGTGGGCCTGCTAGGCGCTGTCTAGAGCTCCTCATGCAAAAAAATAAGTCGGTCAAGAACCGCCGAAGTTTCCCCCTTCCGACAAGTTCCAGACCGACTACCACACCCAGAATATCCCTAGTGGTGAGAAAGTTCGTCCTGAACGGACATCGCACTTAATGCAACTGCCGTGCCAACCGATTTTGCTGGTGAGATGTCATTTTTTTGCAGCTAACGCACTTCGTGTGCGCTTTCGCACCGGGTTCATAATTTCGGCGATAAAGATACAATCCACCCACATTCTGTCGTAAGACCACCAAGTATCATGAAAATCGATTTCGAAGAGCAGTTCGGTGTAAACGCTGGTTACGTTGAGGACCTGTTTGAGCAGTGGCGCAAGAACCCAGATAGCGTCGATGAGGAGTGGGCCCTGTGGTTCAACGGCATTGCCGCTGAGGCCGGAACGAAGGTCAATGTTGTTCCAAGTGCAGCCAAGAAGGCTGCCGTAACTCCTTCTGATGAAGACACTTCAGAGTATCCGCGAAGCTCCGATACGGTCGAGGTCGAGGCCCTTCGCGGGGTGTCTGCAGCGATTGCTCGCAATATGAATGCGAGCCTGGAGGTCCCTACAGCGACCTCAGTGCGGACAATTCCGGTCAAAGTACTGGATGAAAACCGCCGTTTGATCAACTCGCACATGCGAGATCGTGCGCTCGGAAAGGCGTCCTACACCCATTTCATCGCCTACGCGATGGTCCGGGCAGTGGCGGAAATGCCCAATGTTCAGTCATATTTCCTTGAGCAGAGCGGCAAGAGTTACCGCATGACTCCGAAGCAGGTCAACCTGGGCTTGGCGATCGACGTCGGTTCGGGCGAGGAGCGCAGCTTGGTGGTTCCCAATATCAAGGATGTCGGGTCGATGGACTTCAAGCAGTTCTTCGATGCCTACCAGGATGTCGTCGCACGCGGACGTGCTGGGAAGCTGGGTGCCGCTGATTTTGCCGGCACCACCTTCAGCCTCACCAACCCAGGAGGTTTCGGTACCGAGTCAAGCATCCCACGCTTGATGCAAGGCCAAGGCTTGATCCTGGCGACTGGCTCCATCGGAGTGCCGGTCCAGACACGACGAATGGATCCGGCGATGCGCGCCGAGCTGGCGATCGGTCCGGTGATGACCATCACCAGCACCTACGACCATCGCACCGTGCAGGGTGCGGAATCTGGCCTGCTGCTCAAGCGCATCGAGGATCTTCTCGACGGTGCCGACGGTTTCTGGAATGACATCTTCTCGGTCTTGCGGGTGCCATGGACTCCGGCGCACACCGACGCCGATGAACATGACTTCCGTCGTGACGACCTCGCCGATCAGGCGCGTGTCTGGAAGCTGATCAATGCCTATCGCTCGCGCGGCTGTCAACTCGCCGACTTGGACCCACTCGAGTACAAGCCGGACATGTTGCCGTCGTTGGACCCTGGCTTCTATGGCTTCACCATCTGGGACTTGGATCGTGAGTTCCTGACCGATGGGATGTGTGGCAAGGAATCGATGACCTTGCGCGAGATCCTTGATGTGCTGCGCGAGACCTACTGTCGTCGCTGGACCATCGAGCATATGCACATCGTCAATCGCCAGCGCAAGACCTGGGTTCGTGACCGCGTCGAACTGCGTCGTAATGAAGAGGTCTTCGATTCCGCCCACCGCCTGAGAATCCTCGAGCGCTTGACCCGCGCGGAGAATTTCGAGCGCTTCCTGCATACTCGTTATCCAGGCAACAAGCGTTTCTCGTTGGAGGGCGCCGACACGCTGATCCCAGCACTTTCCGAGATCCTCGATCGCTCGTCAGCGACGGGAGTGAAGCGCGTCGTCATCGGCATGGCGCACCGTGGGCGTTTGAACGTCCTCGCCAACATCCTCAACAAGTCGTACCAGAAGATCTTCAGCGAGTTCGAAGGTGTCTTGCTGCCAGGGCAAGCGGAAGGGTCAGGCGACGTGAAGTATCACCAAGGTCAACGCGGCTTCTATACCACTCCAAGCGGTGAACAGGTCGAAGTGATCCTGGTCGCCAATCCAAGTCACCTCGAGGCCGTCAACCCGGTCGTCGGTGGCCAGGTTCGCGCCTTCCAGGATCTCGATCAGGATATCGAGCGCCGCGCGACCCTCGCCATCCTGCTCCATGGCGATGCCGCCTTCACTGGCCAAGGTGTAGTCGCAGAGACTTTCCAGATGAGTGAACTTCCGGGCTTCGCCATCGGTGGCACTATCCACATCGTGGTCAACAACCAGATCGGTTTCACCGCCGGCCCGCGCGACCTGTTCTCCACTTACTACTGCACCGACCTAGCCAAGATGGTTGATGCACCGATCCTGCACGCGAACGGTGACTACGCAGAGGCAGTGATGCGCGCCATGCATGTCGCTACCGATTACCGCGCTGAGTTCGGTTCGGATGTGGTCATCGACATGGTCTGTTATCGCCGACGTGGGCATAACGAAGGTGATGAGCCGATGTACACCCAGCCATTGCTGTACCGGAAGATCGCGAACCATCCAACGGTTCGCGAACACTACACCGGGTTACTCGCGCGTCGTGGCATGATGACGGTCGAGGAGTGCGCCGAAGTCGCTGAGAAATACGATGCCGAGTTACGGGCCGCGATGGAGGCCTCGCGTGAGGAGGCCAAACGACAGCCGGCACTCGCAGTGCCTGAGGTGACCTGTGCGACTTGGAGCGACGAGGACTGGTGCGACACCGAGTCCCCTGCGACCGCAGTCGAACCTGACCGGATAGTCGACCTGATTTCCCGCACCAACGCGATGCCTGAGGGCCACGTCGTGCATCCGAACCTCTTGCGTCAGCTGAAGCGTCGCGAGGAGATGGTCGGTGGCAATCGTGACCTCGACTGGGGATGTGCTGAGACTGCAGCCATGGCTTCGCTGGTGACGGAAGGCGTGCCGATTCGATTGATCGGGCAGGACTCAGGTCGCGGCACCTTCAGTCATCGCCATGCGGTGATTCGCGACCAACAAAGTGGCGAGGATT
>CAZJGH010000005.1:0-29781 GCA_964545405.1 uncultured Planctomycetales bacterium | reverse complement strand
GACCGCGACTCGACGCTCAGTGGCTATCTTGCCCTCAGCGATGAAATCACCAAGGTCGGCGACGCTCTGGTGATCGATGTGCCAGACGGTGCGCTCGGAACCAACCGGGTCGAGGGCATTGATGTGCACGCCCGCATTACCTGCTGGGTGCTTGCCCTTGAAGGTCTGCTGGGTGACACCATCTGCCAACAACGCACTCCAATCCTCACCTGCGGCGGTGCACAAGTAAGTGGCCCCGCCGGACAGTTTGGTCAGAGCCTGGAGCCCAGCCTTAAAAGCGGCTTCACGCTCGGCTAGCAGCGCCAGAGGAGGAGCAGCCAGAGGCGACGTGTCCATGGCGGTCACGAAGATGCTGCGCGGGGTCTCGCTGGTGTTAGCTACCTTGTTGAAGGGGCGTTGGCGCAAGCATGGCCACAGGCCTGACTTGCATAACGCAGTAACTAGAGAGTCGCGGTCTGCGGTGTTTGGGTCGACTCGATCGAAAGCGACCTGTTCCTCGGTCTGTGCCACGTCGATGACGACCGACAGGACGGCACGACGGTGACCGCGGTTGACTGCTTGCACAGTACCGGCCGCTGGCGAGGTGAACAGGGCGTCAGGATCGCGCCGGTCGCAGAACAAAGGGGTGCCGATTTGCACCTCTTGGCCCTCTTCGACCAGCATCTTGACCTTGATGCCCCAGGACTCCTGAGGCAGCAGAGCGACGCGGTCGATGGCAGGGCCATCGACCATGGATGTAGAAGCGAGGGCACCGTGGATCGGTAAATCCAGCCCTCTTTTGATGTTAATGACTGCCATCGGACCGGCCTTTTCAGCCGCTGGGTTCGAGGAATCAAGGAGACGTCCCCCCCCAACACAACAGCGTGTTGAGGCCAGGAAAACGGGCAGATTCTACTTACTTCTTGGCCTTTAGGCGACTGTTCACTCGGCTTTCTGGAGCCACTTCTGAAAATGCTGTGTGGCGGCCCTCTAGTTGCCCTCATCTGAGCCTTCAGGCTCCTTGAGAGGGATGTCTACTCGGTAGGTTCCGCCGACCGTGACTTCGAGCTCTTCAGACACGAATATGCGCTTACTGATGTAGAAGGTGCCGCTTGGCAGGTCGTCGATCTCATAGTCGCCGTTCTCATCGACCGAGGCCATGGCAATGGTCAATCGGTTCTCATCCATCAGGCGGATTTCAGGTCCGTAGCGCCAGCGGTTGCCCTCGCTGTCGCCGGCCACGAAGTTGTTGTCATGGCCGTGAATGACGGCTCCCGGATAGAGCTGCTGAGAGCCGAGGTCGATCGAGTTGCCTCCCTGCACCGTGAAGGGGGGCGATTTCCAGGTGCCATAGCCCTTAGCACGCGCGATCACCTGCCACTGGCCATCAGGGATGTCCGAGAACTCGAAGTTGCCATAGCGGTCGGAACGGGTGTTGGTCGATTGCTCATCGGAGCTGCTCATCGCGTAACCACCGTTGTTTCCGTAGCTGATGAAACTCATCGTATGACGGCGGTCATCACCCTCATCCATGCTGACCGGTGCGAGTGCTACGGTGGCATTGGCTAGGGCTCCCGAGTTGCCCTGCAGCTGACCGACGACAGCTCCACCGTCGATTTCTATCTCGACGCGTTGCGGGCCGACGTGGAGTTGCATCTTCACCTTAGTAGCAGGGGATGACTTGCCTGCCTTGACCGAGATCTCGTACTCGCCAGAAGCAACTGGTTGAAGCTCGACTTCACCGCGTCCGTCGGTCGGAGTCCCGCCATCGCCGTTGTCGACCCAATAGTTGCGCGGCCCATCGACGATCTCCGAGATGCTCACCTTCACATCCTCGGCATTGGCGCCGTGCCTGGTCACATGTACTGTCACCAGTGCCAAGTCGCTCACGGACAATTCGAAATCGGTAAGCTCACCGGCCTTGACCTTCACGGTGCTGTGGTCGATTGGGGTGTCAGGATTGTCATCCCGATTCCACCACCAGTTGTTGGCGTCAGTGGCGCTGTATGAGACCTGATAATCACCGGCTTCAAGGTCACTCCATATCGCGCGGCCGGCAGCATCGGTCGACATGGTGCGCATTTCCTGTTCCGCATCAGCTGTGCGCAATGCCACTTGAATACCGACCACGGCTTGCCCGGTGGTGTCGACAACCCTTACTCGCAGGTTGCCACCTGCACTCATTTCAACATCATGGTTTTGGGTAGCACCAGTGACTTCAAGCGCTTCCGAGTGCGACGCGTAACCGTCGGCCTCTACCTTCAAGGTGTAACGGGATGCCGGAACAGAGGCGAACTTCGCTACTCCATCGATGTCAGTCTCAGTCGCATGGCTAGAGCCGCCATATGGGCCAACCATGTCATTGATCATGAGTTCCCCCGAAAATTCGAATGAGATGTTGGAATGGCCAAGGTGGCTAATGCCACCAGCGCCCTGCTCGCCAGGCGCAAGGCTGACGTCGGCACCGGCAATGGGCTGGCCTTCACCATCCACGATGCGGATAGTCATCAGGTCGTCGAGCGACAAGGTAAGGCGCAGGTCGTTCATGTCCTCGGTCACCTCGATCGTCTGCTCATCGATGGCACCGAGAGCTGAGGAAAGCGTGAGGGTGTAGGAGCCGGGCGCGATCGGGTCGAATTCGAACTTGCCATCCTCGTCGCTTTCGGTATGTCCACCCCAATCCAGTTCACCATCCTCGCGGAACCGTTGCAGGCTGATCGCTGCATTAGACACCCCGGCCTGGCCGGCTATCACCGATCCACTGACAATGAAATGGCGCGGCAGTTTGATGATCGAGTTGCCTGCGATCTTCACCTCGCTGGCATAGCCGTCACCATATCCCTCGGCACGGGCTCCAAGTTTCGGGACGTTCTCTTCATCCAGGCCGTAGACGACGAAGTCGCCGTTGGCATCGGTCACCGTTGCTGGCGGAATGTCATCAGGAATTGGTGGATCCCAATCATTCCCCCAGAACGAGAAGTTCGCGTCGGTGACCAAGGTGAATACCTCTGCACCGGCGATGCCATTGCCATCCTCATCCACGACTCGGCCACGCGTGCTCTTGCCTCTCGGCATGATTATCTCGAGCTGGAACTCGCCTTGACGTTGTTGGATGTGCTCCGCTCGCAAGATTGTCTTCGCATAACCTTGAGCATCGACTTGGAATTGGAAGCGACCGCTGCGTATGCCGTCGAAGGAGAACTTGCCTTCGTCATCAGTGGTATCGGTCTCGCGGAACTCTCCACCCCACATCGAGCCGTTGGTCTCGGAGATGGCAACGTGAGCGTCGCTGATCAGCTCACCACCTTCTCCTTTCACTACCCCAGCCACTCGGTTAGCAGGGGTCAGCGAGATCTCACCGAGGTCGACGACCTCATCGACCTGCAAGGGTTGGACAGTGTGGGTTTGTGGGCGCCAAAACGGACCGCCGACCTCCAAGTAGAAAGTAGTTCCCACTGGGACGGAGGCAGCGAGTTCACCTTGACTGTCCACCCCTAAGGTATTGACCTTTTCCCACTCATCGAAATCGAGGTCGCCCACTTCGTCGCTCCAGCGGTTGAGGGCGAACTTGGCGGTGCTGTCGTCTACCGGTAAGCCGTTGCCATCAACGACACGTAGTTTGATGGTGGCAGCTGGACCCTCGAATGGGAGCTCGGCTACCGTTCCAGGTAGGAGAGAGGCTTCAGTCGGCCGATTCTCAAGTTCCATGCGATCAACGGCCGAGGAAATATTGTCGCTGGCATCTGGGCTGCTAGACTCGTTTGAGCCTTCGTTGAGGTCAGAATCCTCGAGGAGGGTGGAATCACCACTACTTCCCTCATCAAGGGTCTCCGGAGTGGAGCTGAGGACGAACCATGAGCCTGCTCCGAGAAGCAGGGCAAGAATCAGAAAAAGTGGCCAAGATTTCATGGGGAACTACCGTTCTTCAACGTAATAGAGAAACGACACCGATGACCATTACTCTAAAGCATTTGTTTATGGTTGCCGCGCTTTCGGGTGCAGCAGCCGTTTTTGTGGCTCGTCCAGCTCTATCAGACCCAATTAACAATGACGTAAACTTGTTGGAGCTATCTGAGGACATCGCCAATCTAGCCGGCAAAGTGGCCAAGGGAACAGTCTTCCTCGAGGTTCGTCGTCGCGATGGGCGCTCAACTGGTTATGGCCGTGGAACGGGTTTCGTGGTCGACTCGATCAAGGGCTTGGTGGTAACCAATGCTCATGTTGTTGAAAATGCCACTTCAGCCACGGTTCAATTCGGTGATGGTCGCCGCGTTTCTGGAACCGTACTTGGTGTCGACGAGAAGACCGACTTGGCGGTCCTAGATATTCCCGCAGGTTCAGCTCGTTATCAGCTTGAATGGGGCGACAGTGACCTCTTGCGACCAGGCAACCTAGTTCTGGCTGTCGGCAGCCCGCTGGGTCTCAATGGCACCACTAGTCTCGGCGTAGTCAGTGCTCTAGGTCGCAGCCTCGAATTGGTGGATGATTCCTACGAGGATTTCATCCAGTTCGATGCCTTTATCGATCGTGGGTCATCCGGTGGACCGTTGGTCGATATGTCCGGTAAGGTCGTTGCGATCAACACGGCAATCGGCGGTGGTGACGGTCGTTCGGAACCGATGTGGCGCGGAATCGGTTACGCCATCCCGACAGCAATCGCCAAACGCTACGCGGAAGACCTAGCCAACCTTGGTCATGTGCGTCGTGGACGACTGGGAATCTCCGCCAAGGATTACGACGCGCAGTACGCTGAGTTGTTGGGCCTAGACCACCTGTACGGTGTGCGAGTCATCGCAGTGGTGAAGGATAGTCCTGCAGAAAAGGCTGGGATCAGCGTCGACGACATCATCCTCGAGATCGATGGTCGTGAGATCACTACAGCTAAGCAGGTCAAGACCAGGATTGCCGCGCTCGAACCAGGTTCGACTGCCAAGGTGAAACTGTTGAGTAACCGCGCCTTCCGGACCGTGCGCGTCACCATCGGCGTCAGGGATGAGATCGAGTAGGCGCTGATTACAGCCCCACCTGAACCTGATCAGGGCCCATTTGGACCCGACCTTCGAAGCCGACCAGTCCTTGCGCGATCATCATCAAGGGGATTGGTTCCGTGAGACCTTCCCTGAAGTCTAGTCAGGCCTGGCGTTACTCGTCATCAGCGGTGGCTGCAGTCAACGGTTTGCGGAAAAGATAGACGAACCTTGAAGTCGTGTCGCGACCGGTATGCTCGCGCGAGAAGATGTTCCAGTCCAGGGAGTCATCCGGGTTGTTGAGCACATAGCTTTCGGCCTCAAAAATGAACCCTGCAGCTTCCAGTTCTTGGCGCACCAAGGATGCTTCGACTCTATGCAGTCGCTTACCTTCACTGATACCAGCACCTTCCTTGGCATGGTGATCGACCACCCCGAACACTCCACCTGGCTTCAGCACCTTGAACACCAGTTGGTTGAAGGCCTTGCGGTCGACTTCTTGCCATCCGAAGTCATGATAAAACCGTACGAGGATCGCGGCATCGAGCCCTTCCGGTAGCCCCGAGTCGTCGAACTCCGTGTCGAGCCTCACCACGTTCCTCAGCCGGCCGTCAGCCAGTCTGGCTGTCAGTGGAGCGTCCGCGAACACCCGCAATGGGATGGAAGTGTTCTGACAGTAGACCTTGCCTTCATCACCGACCGCGCGCGAGAGAATCTCGGTGTAGTAGCCGTCACCGGCCATGAGGTCTGCAACCTGCATGCCGCGCTTGATGTCGAAGAAGTCGAGCACCCTTGCCGGTAGGCGATTCGCGTCCCGGCCCAAATCGCTCTGCAATCGTTCCGGATGCGAGATCGCCTCCTCGATGGGGTCGTCGATGGGGGATTGCATGATGAATGTTGCAGTACCAAGGCATGTCACTGAAGCCATGGCGATGATTTGGCTGGTTGATCGCATCGGTTGATTCTACGGGTTGCATCCATTGTGTGAAGGCGCAGATATCCTTTCCCCATGGGTTTGAGCTACATACCCCGCGCAGCGGTGACCAGCATCCTGCTGGGGTTGGGGTTGATGTTGTCATGTGCCGATTCGGTCAGCTCAAGGGACCATGAGATCAAGGTTGCGGTCGCGAGCAACTTCGCCGGCGCGCTGAAGGACCTTGCCGCACGGTTCGAAGCCGGTAGCGATTACAGGCTGGCGCTGAGCATCGGTTCGACCGGCAAGCATTTCGCCCAGATCACGAATGGTGCACCGTTCGACCTGTTCTTCGCGGCTGACACTAGACGCCCGCAACTGCTCGAGGAGCAAGGCAGGATCGTCGTCGGTAGCCGCTTCACTTATGCGCAGGGGAAGTTGGTTCTGTGGAGCCCGAAGGAGGATTACTTCCCGCGCGATGGCGGTTTGCTCTTGCCGGCAGATTGCACTCGACTGGCGATCGCGAATCCAAGGTTAGCACCCTACGGCAAGGCCGCCGAGGAAGTCATGGTCGCTCAAGACCTGTCATACAGATCCGATTTCAGTTTGGTACGTGGTGAGAGCATCGGCCAGACCTTCCAGTTCGTCCATAGCGGTAACGCTCATGCGGGGTTCGTCGCGTACTCCCAGTTGAAGCGCCCTGGAGTCGAGATCACCGGTTCGATGTGGGAAGTGCCACAGGACCTCTACACCCCGATCGAACAGCAAGCTGTAGTCCTGACCGATAACCCAGCCACACGTTCATTCATCGAGTTCATGGGTAGTGATGACGCGCTGGCCGTGCTGCATGACTACGGGTATGAGACACCATGATGTTCAGCAGCGCCGACCTCACTGCCTTAGGCATCACCTTCAAGTTGGCGGCTGTCACCACAGTGATCCTGCTGTTGATCGGCACGCCATTGGCTTGGTGGTTAGCACGCACGCGTTGGCGCTTCAGGTTCATGATCGAAGCGATCGTCGCGATGCCGTTGATGTTGCCGCCTACGGTGTTGGGTTTCTACCTGCTGTTGATCCTCGGTGCCAACGGGCCGATCGGTAGGTTCATGGAGTGGCTGGGCGGCAGCCCGCCGGCGTTCTCGTTCACAGGACTCGTGATCGGTTCTGTGATCTACTCGATGCCATTCGTGGTGCAGCCATTACAAAGCGCTTTCGCGGCCGTCGGTCAGCGCCCCTTGGAAGTCGCCGCTACCTTGCGCGCGAAACCCTTGGACGGTTTCCTGTCGGTGGCGGTACCGCTTGCGTGGCCAGGATTCCTGACGGCTGCAGTACTCGGTTTCGCCCATACCATCGGTGAGTTCGGTGTCGTATTGATGATCGGCGGCAACATCCCTGGCGAGACCCAGGTTGTCTCGATCGCAATATACGACCATGTCGAGAGCATGGAGTATGCGCATGCCCACTGGCTTTCAGGCGCCTTGATCCTGCTTTCATTCATCATGTTGGCGACGGTCTATGCGCTGAACCGCAAGTTCAGGATGGTGCAGCCATGAGCATCTCCGCCAAGTTTCACATCGACCGTGGCGAGTTCATGCTCGATGTCGACTTGCAGGTTCCAAGCAGGGGAGTGACAGCCCTGTTTGGCCCATCTGGGTGCGGCAAGTCCACCCTGTTGCGTGCGATCGCCGGGCTGGAAAGACATTCACATGGAGAGCTGGTCGTCGGGGATACGACTTGGCAGGATGAGCACGTTTTCGTTCCACCCCATCTGCGTCCCTTCGGTTATGTGTTCCAGGAAGCGAGCCTTTTCGCCCATTTGAGTGTCCTGCGCAATCTAGAGTACGGCTTCAAGCGGGTCCCGGATGATCAGCGTCGAGTCAGCGTCGAACAGGCCGTGCAGTTGCTCGGCATCGAGCATCTCCTGCAACGAAAGCCAGGCCTGTTGTCCGGTGGTGAACGTCAGCGGGTGGCAATAGCACGGGCACTTTGTGTCAGCCCAAGGTTCCTGTTGATGGATGAACCCTTGGCTGCCCTCGACAGTGACAGCAAGCAGGAGATCCTTCCTTATCTTGAAGCCCTGCATGACTCGCTGGAGATTCCGGTGTTCTACGTCAGTCACGCCATGGAGGAGATCGCCAGGTTGGCTGATCACTTGGTCCTGCTCGATGCGGGCAAGGTCACGGCTACCGGACCGATTCACGAGATGCTCACCCGTCTCGACTTGCCGCTGGCACATGGCAGCGATGCTGGTGCCATCTTCGAAGCCAAGGTGGCCGGTTTCGACGAGACCTATCACCTGACTCACCTTGATTTCTCTGGAGGGCGTTTCGCCGTACCTGGATTAGGCCTTGAGCTTGGTCAGCATGTGCGGGTGCGCATCGCCGCTCGCGACGTCAGCCTCACGCTCGAGCACCAGGACAGTACCAGCATCCAGAACATCTTCGCGGCGACTGTCGATCAGGTGATGGCTGAGAATGATGCACAGGTCACTGTTCGCCTGGAACTGGGTGGTACTCCTTTGCTGTCGCGAATAACCCAGAAGTCGGCGGCGGAGTTGGACGTGAAGCCGGGCAAGGCGGTATTCGCACAGGTCAAGAGCGTGGTCTTGCTGGCTTGACAATTAGGCGTAACTTCGGGGAAGGAATTGCATAGCTGGGTTGTCGTACCTGACTACCAGGATGTTCTTATCCCTTATTCACCTATTCACCGTCTCCTCCTTTTGCACACCGGTTCCACAGGAACTGCGGATCGAGGAGGGATTGATCGCCACCATACCGGAAGGCATCGGCCTCGAAGGCCGACCTGTGCAGGCTCCTGATGGATCACTGTGGCCGATCGAGTACCGAATCCACTGGAGTCCGGATGGCCAGCAGGTCGCCTATATCGGGGTAAAGGAAGGATTGACTTATCCGGTGATCGGTGAACAGGTCTTTGATGCCTACCATTACATCTCTCCTCCTGATTTCGGCGCTACCGGCGAGCAGGTGCTGTTCCGGGTCGGCAATCGTGATACGCCGAAGACCGAGGAGTGGTGGATCATGCTCAATGGGAAACGCCTAGGAAAGGAAGACTGGATCGGCGAGGTCGGGTTCAGCCCGGATGGCAAGCGCTTCGCCTACTGGACCCAACCCGGCGCCAAGATCCAAGGCAATGGTGCGTATAACCAGGGGAATCAGATCCTGGTGGTCGCGGAGAAAAAAGGCAAGGGTTGGAAGGAGAAGAATGGCAAGAAGTGGCGCAATGCCATGTCACTGTTGGAACCCGTCTTTAGTCTCGATGGCAAGACGGTAGTGAGTGCCGCGGAGAAGAACGGAGGGTGGAAGATCATCTTGGCTGGTTCCAAGAGCGAGAAGAGCGTCGGTGAGATCGAGGGGCCGATCCATTCATTCGCCGTCGGACCATCCGGGAAACATTGGGCGGCTACGGTCGAATCGATGCAGGGTGACATGGGCGGCATGGATCCGATGGCACCGCCGATGTTGATGACCAGCATGAAGACTCTCATTGTCACCGATGATGGCACAACCGGCACCGCCTACGATTCAGCCAGCATGCCGGTGTTCTCGCCCAATGGGAAGCTAATCGCATTCAAGGTCTTGAAGGGCGGGCGCATGGGAATCGCGATCGGGGACGATGACGAGGTCGAACCTGAATATGATTTCATTTTTTCACCAGTGTTCGGCCCTAAGAGTAAACGCATCGCTTACGTGGTGACTGAAGGGGCTCCGATGCAAGACTTCTGGAAGATGCTTCCCCAAGGTGAGGTGAACCTCAGTGGCGGCACCAGCTTCGTCATACAGCATGGAGTCAAGGGCAAGCGCAAGGTGACCAGGGGCGCCGACTGGGATTCAGTGAAGTTCGTCACCTTCAGCCCTGACGGCAAGCACCTCGCCTATGCGGCGAAATCAGCTGAAGGTTGGACTATCGTGCTCGATGAGCAACCTGGCGAGTTCTTCGATGCAGTCGGCAAGCCACGCTTCAGTGAAGACGGCAAACAACTTGGCTTCGGTGCACGCCTCGACCGCGAGTTGTGGTGGAAGTTGCGCTGAGTCGATTCACTGGTCCCTAGCTACCAGATGTCGTCGTTCCAGGTGCTCTGGTTTTGCCACGTGGTGCCGGAGCTTTCCTGGTGCTTACCATCGATGCTGCTGCTGACATTGGCAGCAATGTCGAACGAGTAGCCATCGGCGTTCGAACGCAGTCCGGCCCGATTCGCTCCCGGCCCATGAGGATCATCACCCAAGCGCCACTTAGGTAGGAAGCTGGTGCGTATTTGATACTGCAGGCCCTCTTCAGGCAAAGCGTTGCCGGGGTGCACGAGATCCATCAAGGCATGGAGGCGTTCGCGTTTACTGCCCTGTTCACGTAGGCGTCGCGGTTTCTTGCTCAATTCCACGATCCGAAACTCATCTTCTCCGGGGCCAGCGGCAAGGATTGCCTCGACGAATATCTCACATGGCCCAATGCCGGTGAACAGGTTCTCCGAGCCGACGAGGCTCACTTGAACCACCGCACGCATGTCGTCGCGCGTATCGATGTCCGGGATGAGGATGTTCAGTGATTCGAGCTTGCCACTCTCGGAATCAATGATGCCGTCGAACAAGACATCAGTTGCCAGAAGGGAATCTTCACCGCGACTGAAGGTTATCTCGACCTTGGTCTCTACATGAATCCCGTCACGGCCGTCACCCAGATTCACCTCCGCGTCGGTCGCAAGTAGTGTGCCGCTTGGCAGCCAGTCGTCTATGAGTGAGTCGGGAGCATGGGTGGATGCGGCGAACGAGTCGAAGCCCATATTGGTGCGGTAGTCGACATAGGCCGAGCCCAATCCCAAGCCACTCCAGACCATCAAGCCAACAACCAGTGCAATTAGGATAAGCACGAGCTTGGAAATGCCAGCTTGTTTCATGCCAACATTCTAACGTCCGTTCGAGTCAATCCACATGCCAGGTGGGGAAGTGCCCAGACTCCAGCTAGACTGGTGACCCAAGTGGAAAGTAAACCGAATTCACCGCTGTTATTCATCGCCCTTTGTTGGCCGATGGCGATGGTGGCAGTCCAGTTCGTCGACCCGATCCCACAGGATCTGACTTTCCACGCCTTCGCCGAGACTGGCCATTGGCTTGGCTTGCCCAATTTCTGGAACGTGGTGACCAACGCTGCGCTTGTCATCGCCGGTGGGATTGGCTTGCACCAGCTGAGCAGGCGAGATGCAGGGCCCACCGCCACCAGTGAGAAGTGTTTCCATCTGGGTTTGGTCCTCACCGGATTCGGCTCGGCGTTCTATCACTACGCGCCGACCAACACCACTCTGGTCTGGGATCGATTGCCGATGACCGTCGCCTTCATGGCCCTCTTCATCGCGTTGTTGGGGCATTGCTTCGAGGGTGTTCGAACTCAACGGGCTCTCCCGTTAGCGCTCGTAGCCGGTGTGGCCAGTGTCATCTATTGGGCCTACACCGAATCGCTCGGCGCAGGGGACCTGCGTTACTACGTGATTGTCCAATTCCTGCCGATGGTGTTGACGCCCTTGCTGTTGCTGCGGTGGCCACCAAGGGGGATGCGGGTCGCTTGGCTGTGGGCGATGTTGTCGCTCTACGTGGCAGCCAAGTCGTGCGAGTTGCTCGACCACGAGATGGCGAAGTTCCTTCCTTGGTCACTCAGCGGCCACGCCATCAAGCACCTATTCGCCGGCGCGGCCGGCTTAGCCTTCATCAAGTCACATACCAGCGCCGGCGCAGCATGAAGGAAGCCCGCACCATCAGGATCAACACCGGGACTTCCACCAATGGACCGATGACGGCAGCGAAAGCCACCCCGGAATCGATTCCAAAGACGGCAATTGCGACAGCGATCGCGAGCTCGAAGTTGTTGCCTGATGCAGTGAATGAAAGGGTCGTCGCCCTTTCATAATCAGCACCGGCCTTCTTCGCCATCCAGAAGCTTACGAAGAACATGATCACGAAGTAGATGCTCAGCGGCACCGCGATCAGGAGGACGTCGGTGGGGATCTCGACGATCATCTGACCCTTCATGCTGAACATCACGACGATGGTGAAGAGCAATGCTATCAGGGTGATAGGTGAGATCTTCGGCAGGAACTTGTTGGTGTACCAATCATCACCCTTGCGCGCGCGGAGGATCTTGCGGGTGAGGTAGCCACCCGCGAATGGGATTCCCAGGTAGATGAGCACGCTGTTGAAGATGTCGAGCATCGACACGTCGACGACCGAACTCTCGAGACCGAACCATGGTGGCACGACGCGCAGGAATATCCACGCATAGACGCTGTAGGTGAGGACTTGAAAGATCGAGTTGAACGCGACCAGACCGGCACAGTATTCACGGCTACCGCGCGCAAGGTCATTCCAGACCAGTACCATCGCGATGCAGCGCGCGAGCCCGACCAAGATCAGGCCGGTCATGTACTCAGGTTGGTCACGCAAGAACACGAGTGCCAAGGCGAACATCAGCAGGGGGCCGACGACCCAGTTCTGCAGCAGGCTAAGGCCCAGGATCCGGCGGTCGCGGAATACCTCGCCGAGATCCTCATACCGGACCTTGGCCAACGGCGGCCACATCATCAGGATCAGTCCGATCGCCAGCGGTATGTTGGTCGTGCCGACGTCGAAGCGGTGGAGGAAGTCGCCGCTGCTGGGTACCAAATAGCCGATGCCAACGCCGACCGCCATCGCGAGGAAGATCCATAGCGTGAGCCAACGATCGAGGAAGGACAGATGGGGGGCAGTGGTGGTCACAGTGGTTCTTCGAGGAGGACGAGGAAGCGTTGTCTCGTGGAGTCGTTGATACAGTAACAGCAGCGAGGACCATTGCCAGTCAGCATTCACGTCGATGGCTGGTGCGGCCGATCAAGAGTCAGCGAACCGCAAGCTCTTCATGGCGCTGTTCACCGATTCCTTGACTGCTGAATATTCATCGAACAGGAACACCAAATAGGCGTCTGCAGCGGATCTTCGGTGCAAAGCGACGAATAACATCGAGCTGTAGTCGCCGCCGAAATCGGGAGTGGGGGCGTGTATCGACATCTGACCCCAGTCGGCGTTGAACTCACTGAGGGCATTGTCACCGAACCCTTCGCTGGCGCTGTGCGGGTCGGCCGAGATCTCCTGAACGATTGCGGTATACAGCAGGGGATAAATGTGTTCCGGAGCGGGCTTGGCTGAGTGTGGATCCTGGTAATCGACCTCGGCATCCTGAAGACACCGCAACGCCAACCTAACCTCAAGGGAGCCGTCGGGCACACGCAACACGGCTTCGTAATCCAAACCATCCGCCGTGCGCCCGGGAGAGAAGTCGAAGCCTGATGGAAGCTGGAACTCCATCGAACATCGAGCTACCAGCGCCTGGAATGCAACCAATGCCGGGTCCACGGGGCGTGGCTCACCCCAGCGCTCCAGCAAAGTGTGGGCAAGGTCCTGTTGGTCCTTGACGGTGGTTCGTTCCATGAACAAGGCCATGTCAGCCTTCGCCTTTTCGATATCGCCAAGGGTCTCATGGACCATGGCGCGGTTGAAGTAAGGGTTGGCCAGTTCCGGTTGAGCGATGATCGCGGCATCGAAATCAGCCAAGGCCAGCTCATTGTCGGCGGCATTGAAATGCAGGACCCCACGGTTATAGAGGGCAGGCACATAGCCAGGCGACAGCTCCAAAGCATGGGAGTAGTCAGCCATGGCCTCTTCAATCCGGCCGAATTCCTGATAGATCAAGCCGCGGTTGACATGCAATCCTGGGTCATCAGCCAGCAAGGAGACAGCAGCCTCAGACGCGGACAGAGCCTCAGTGAACTTGCCCAGCGCGAAGAGTGCCGAGCCACGCGCATCATGTAGGCGAGCGTTGCCGGCGTCGAGGATGATCGCGCGATCGAAGTGATCGATGGCTGCTTCGGGATGGTCCTCGCGCATATGACGCAATCCGATCTCGAATAGTGAAGATGCATCAAGCTGCCCGTGGGGCTTGACGGCACCTTCCTTGAAACTCCCGCTAGGGTTTCGAACATCCGCAGGAACGCTGATGTCGTCGGCACCGCCAACGGCATGCGCGGTGGCATCGGAGCCACTGTGGCTGACTTCCGACCCGCAGGCCAACAAGAGTGAGAGGGCCACCAGCGCAGGCAGCAGTAACGGCTCGCGCATCACTTCTCCTTGCTCTCGGCGAATGCCTTGAACATGTCGTTCATCAACTTGGTGTGTTCCTCGTCGGTCATGCGGCCTTCGGTCGAGACTTTCGCCCACAGCTCGGCATCGGTCATGTTCTGGTGGCAACCCATGCATAACCCGATCTTGTTCATTCCGCTACGCATCTCCTTAGTCAGCGACCTGGACAATGGCCAGTGAGTTCCAACTGTCTGCACTTGATCGCCATCCGAGTTGACGATGGTTGACCAGTCGAAATCCATCCCGGGAATCTTCTGGATCTGGATGACCGAGCTGTTGGCTAGTGGCTTGCCGGTGCGTTGATCGATCAAGTCCTCGATGATGTCTTCGGTGTAGCGAGTCTGGAACACGCCACCGCTGATGCCGTAACCCTGGGTCTTCGGGTTGTTGTGGCAACTCTCGCAAGTCCTGGCCTTGCGTTGAGCGGAGTGAGGTTGGACCGGCGCCATGTCATAGGCCATCGGTACACGTTCCTGACCGAGCTCATCGGCCTCGTCTTGAGAATAGGCGACCTCGTTGACGGTCCGCGCGACATTGTCACGGCCGATCACTGTGAATACGACCTGGCAACCTGGCATCAATGGGGTGACCCGGCCTTCACCATTGATTCCGAGTACCGGCTCTTCCCAGCGAAGGTATGACCTGGTCTCGAACACCTTGCCTGGGCTTTCCAATCCAGGAGTTCCGAGGCGCGATTCGGCAGTCTGGCCATTCTCGAACACGACGTTAGCCGATGCGATCCAGTCGACGTCGCTGTACGCCTTGTCGTTCGAGTCCGTTCCATAGTTGACCTGCACATGGCAGCCATAACACTGCGGCACCCAGCTGGCATGACATGCGTAACACTCGAGGCCTTCGGCGTGTGCCTGCACGTCGTGCATCGCGACCTTGGCGTCCGGAGATTTCCAGCTGTCGTTCTGGTTGATGGTCTTGAGCACAGGGATCTCGAAGTCATTACCGGTCGCCGAATGGAGGATTACCTTGTCACCAGACTTGACGACGTTGCCGAAGGGGTTGCCGCGAGCGGTCTTCAGGAACCCATCCTGCTTGGGGTACAAGGTCGCGAAACCACGAGTGACGGCAAGTTCCTGATCCGCGAGCCCGCGGGCCGGGGCATCGGTCAAGTCACGACCGAACTCCTCTGAGAATCCGATCGGCAGTTCCCATGGGAAGCTGGTCGGCGTGCCATGGCAATCCTGGCACTCGATCTCGACTTGAGCGAGGGTGGTGCCGAAGATGTTGCCGTCACCATGCATGTCGATGGTTGTGTGGCAATCCTGGCACAACAAGCCGCCGGTCGGGTTCCCTTCCCGACTGGCGCTCTGATGGTGCAGGTCATCCGAGATGAACAGGTACTTCTTGGTGTGCAACTTCGGCTGGGTATTGCCCTCAGCGTCGAACGGCGAGCCATACGGGAACTCCATCAGACCTTGGTAAGTGACGCCGATGCGCTTGCCGCGGTTATGGCAGGAGTTGCACGTTTCGACCGGGATGCCATTGTTGGCGCGCCGCGAGCCATGTATCTGGTGCTTGAGCATATGCCCATGCTCGGTCTTATCGATGGTCGGGTCACCGCCTTCATAAAGTCCTTCGTTGCTATACGTCACATGACATGCGGAGGAACCGATGCCTCGGTAGTCGCCACGCTTCTCCCGGCCACGAACTCCGACATGGCAGCGTTGACATTGTTGCCGTTGATAAGTGAAGCCAGCCAACTTGGGGTCGTTCTCGATCTCCTCGACCGACGGCAATGGCACCTGGGTAAGACTGGTCGGGTACTGCTTCGGATGGGCGGCGATCATGCCGGCCATGTAATCCTTGTATTCCTGAGTACCGACCATCGGGATAGAGCCATCGGGATCGTCGACGTCATAGTTGCCCCACGGCACGTTATGGCCTTGAACCTCGTCGATGCCCCAAGTGTGCAGGTTGCCCTGGATCTTGCCGGCCTCGGTGTTCATCAAGCTCCGCTGCAGGCGATAGACGTAACCAGGATGGCACTGACCACACGAGTTGTCGGCGATATGAATGCTGCCGGGGTCGGGGTAATACCCTTTCGGCCCAAGCGGGGAGATGGTGGACGGAACACCCTGGTGCGCACCTTCATAGGTCGTGGCATTTGGAGTTCCACCATGACATACGACGCATCCTTTGGGGTCGCCGTTGATGCCACCTATCGCCTCGATCGCGATCTGCATTGCACTTCCAGCTTCGCGAATGTCCTCGATTCCTTCGTGGCAGCTGACGCAACCCTTGGCATCGGCTTCAGCTTGGGTGGTTTCCCATATTGCAGTGCTGGATGTCGTTTCCCCTTGAGCTAGGTCGTCTCGGGTGCTCGGCGCCGCGGCTTGTGATCGCCCGCAGCCGGAAACCAGCATGAGCAAGACGAAACCAAGGAAACAACCGGGAAATAAGTGGGCAAGATGGACTGAGGGTCGTGAAGACATGGTTCCTGAGAAAGAATCAAGCATAGGTTAGAGGAGGGGTTAGTGAATGGCGAGTGATTTGTCCGTTTTTCGGGCAGATTCAATATCAGCGGTCTATGATGAGAAGATGCACCTTCCGAACTTGGCTTTCGCGCACCCTGCTGGGTTGGCCTGCAGCACATTGCTGGGGCTCGTCTTCTTGGCACCGTTTGCGTTTTCCCAAGAGGAGGAGGCCGCCGACCATGTCGCGACTCGTGCACCAGACACCAAACGGCTGTTATGGAGCTTCGAACTGAAGGCTCCTTCTTATGGATCGGGTGCCGCTGCCGACATCGATGGTGACGGCAAGTTGGAAGTCGTGTTCGGTACCTACTTCAACGATGAGTTCGTGTACGCATTGAATGCTGAGGACGGCTCGTTGATCTGGAAGTTTCCGTCGGTTGGTGGCCCGGTCGATACTTCGATCCTCCTTCATGACTTGAACGGTGACGGCAAGCCTGAAGTCGTGTTCGGCGATTCCGCCTACGGGACATTGTTCTGCCTGGATGGAGCTGGGGAAGTCGTATGGAAATTCGCCGGTCAGAGTGGCACCGATTCTCCACCCGCCGCGGCCGACCTCGATGGTGATGGGTCGGTGGAAGTCGTCTATGGCACGATGAAGAAGAGCGGCAAGAATGGATTCGTCAACGTCATCGAAGGCAGCACCGGCAAGCCTATCTGGTCGGTCGAGGTTCCGGGTCATGTCCAATCAGAGCCTGGCTTGGTCGACGTCAATGGTGACGATGTCCTGGATATCCTGGTCGCCAACTGGATGGGGGACGGAATGTTGCGCGCCCTGAATGGCAAGGATGGTGAGGTGATATGGAGCTTCGAGACTTCCGACTCTGTCTATCACGGGGTCAGTGCGGCTGACTTCGATGGTGACTCAAAACCAGAGGTGGCGATCGCCGACCGTAAAGGCAATGTCTGGCTGCTTGAAGGCGAGGATGGCGAAATCGCATGGCATACCCAACTGGAAGGAGAACATGAAGGCGCGGTGTTCGCTCCGACCAGCTTGGTGCCACAGAAGAACTCCAAGGCCCCGTGGCTGGTGGTGTGTGGCAAGAATCTCCACCTGCTCGATGGGCGCACGGGAAAGGTCAAGTGGCGCAATCAATATGCGAAGGGTTCAATCTCGCGAGGTGCCGCAGTCGCTGATATCGATGGCAACAAGAGCCCCGACCTGGTGTTCGCCGCGGGCACTACGGTCTATGCCGTCCGAGCAAAGGACGGTAAGGAACTTTGGTCCGAGGATGTGCGCGTTGGAGACGGGAAATATGAGCGCATCGCTGCTCCTCTCATCCTCGACTTGGATGACGATGGACGTTTGGACGTGTTCGTGGTCACTGGGCGTGGATTGTCCGGTGAAACCGAAGCCCAGAACTATGGGCGTGCGATCGCCTTGCGAGCAGGCAAAGGTAAACCCGGTGACACCAACGTATGGCTAACATTTCGTGGTTCATCGCTGCGCATCGGTCTGGTTGGCGGTGGCGATTGAACTCAGGCTCTGCCTCGGACGACTCTCGCAATAGGATGAAAGCAAGATACAAACACACCAACATCATCGCTTCGGATTGGCGCAAGCTGGCCGACTTCTACATCGAGGTCTTCGGCTGTGAGGAAGTGCCGCCAGAACGCCATCTTGATGGCCAATGGTTGGAGGATGGCACTGGCGTGGCCGACGCCGCCCTTTCCGGTGTTCATCTTCGTTTGCCTGGATGCGGTGCTGAAGGCCCAACTTTGGAGATTTTCCAATATAGGCGGACTCGGGATGTCGGTACGCCGGGCGCCGATTGCAATGGTCTTAGGCATATCGCCTTCGAGGTCGAGGACACCGCCGCTGCCTTAGAGGAGGTGTTGTCCAAGGGCGGGGTGGAGGTCGCCCAGGTCGGCACCCAGGATATCTCTGGGGTTGGGAGGTTGTCTTTCGTTTACGTCGCTGATCCGGAAGGCAACTTGATCGAGTTGCAAGACATCAAGCCATCGTCTGCCTAAAATGAGGCGACCCCTTGCTCGCAACCATGTACGCCATAATCTTCAAAGCCAAAATCCGCGATCTCGATGACCACTACTTTGAGATGGCCGGCAGGATGAGGGATCTGGCGATGCGCGAGTACGGATGCACTGATTTCATCTCGGTCACAGAGGGTGATACCGAGATTGCCATCTCCTACTGGCCGAGTCTGGCCCAAATCGAGGTCTGGCGCCAGGATATCGAACACCTTGAAGCACAGGACATCGGCCGCTCCAAATGGTATTCATCATTTGAAGTGCAGACCTTGGAGGTCATTCGCCAGTTCGGCAAGTTGTAGGCCAGTTCAGTCCTGCTGCTCTGGTGGGTACTGCAGAGGAAAGCTGATCACCAAGGTGGTGGGAAGTGGCGGGTACTTCAGTTCAAGGCGCCAGGCGCGGAAGTCTTCCGCCTTCCATTGGAGACGCTCGTAGACCAGGTCGGCCATATCGTTGTAGCGCTCAGCCAGCGGCGTTGAAAGTGCCGGGTGATCACCATAAAGGAGGCGCGGTTTCTCTGGCATCGGCAGGAGTTCGTCTTCGCCGCGCTCGTGCCGCGGCTGAGCTTGATTGAAGTTCAAGGTCAGGAAGGAATCGGGTAGGTCGGTTACTCCCAGGTCCTTGTGCAACAGCATGTCGAAATAAAGGGTCTCGACTGGGCTCGACAAGAAGAGGTGGAACTCGCCGTTGGAGTTGTGCTCGTCACGATAGCGCGACACATCCTTCAATGAATAGTGTCCCATGCAGATGTCGGCCACTCCACTGTTGCCGATCGGCCCGGCAGCCAATTCATAGGTCTCCATCTGATTCTTGCGCCGCACGGTCACCTCTGGAATCGGTTTGGTGCAGTGATCGCCGATCATCGAAGGGCCTGGTCCCGGGAACAGGGGATCCAAGGAAATGCGATTAGGTGGTTGGACGGGCGAGCCGTCGTCGTTGAATGCTGTGTAGCGAGTCAGTGGCCATTTCGCATTATTGCGAAAGCGCCGGATACCAAGCAAGCCGCCGAGGAAGGCGGAATCAAGCATGGTCGGATCATCCGGGTTCGGTGCGACGAAGAACGACGTGAAGCGGACTCGCGCTTGGATGCCAAGAATGCCACTGTTGCCTTGGAATGCTAGACGTCGGCTTTCCTCCAAGCGGGTGGCATCACCTTCCTGAACGGCCATGCTGTCGAGCAGCAGCTGCATGGTGGTGCGGTCATCGGCATGACGCGTGACCATATCCTGAAACTGATCGAACGCCACCTTGGTCTTCTTGACCAGCTCGGCCTGGAGACTGTGGCTAGTCATCGCGCGCAGGAAGATGTCGAATCCGGAATTGCCAGGGATAAAGGACAGGGTCTCGTGGTTAGGAGTCTCGTGAACTAGCTTGGAGATCTTCCAGGCGAGGTTCTTGTTGAGACTGAATTCACGCGCCATCTCCTGCGGTCGAGCTTGAAGCACGCCGGCGGCGGAAAGCAATTCTGTGATGGATCCACGCAGGTTGTTGAGACAACGGTGGTAGTCCTCTTGGAAGGTCAGGGTGGTGTTAGAGTTCATTGCAGGGACTCGAGAGCTAAATGATACGAGTTTGAAAGGCTATTTTCATAGAAATACGTAATGTACCCAAAAAATTCCCCAGGGAAAAACACATCTGGTACTATGGCATTCACGAAGTGAGGGCTAACCCCTCATTTCGTTTAATCGATAGCACCAAAATCAATGCGCACCCTCCTTTCCCTCATTGCACTTTCCTTCATGGCCAATCTGGCTGTGGCACAGAACATAGTCCTGTCCGACGACTTCAACGATTCCCAAGTCGATCCGATGTGGACTGTAACCTTCAACCCGTTGCAATTCTGGCAAGTCAACGAGTCGAACGGCAACTTCAACTACGAAAGCCTCACTGCACCATTCGGTGCACTTGATGAGCGCTACGCATTGTCTGCCACTTTGCCTACCGCACTCGCTGCTGGTTTCGAATTGGACATGGCGTTCTCTTGGAACGACCAGTCCGGATTCAACCCAGGCGAAAACGCTGAGCTCTTCGTGGTTCGCCTGATGGATTCGCAAGGTGCTGATGTAGCGACCTTCACGATGGACGACCAAAGCACTACCGACGCTGGTGAATTCACATTCGCTGGTGCAACCAGTACGACCATCACCGCAATCCCTGCGAACTCGGATGCCACCTTCAGCATGGTACGCAACAGCAACATGGATATCGAGTTCACTGTCGCGGTGACCAACGGCCCATCGATGAGCGGTAGCCTCGGTAATCTCAGCGCCACGATTGCTTCGATCGAGTTCTACGTCTCGCATACTCAACTGTGCGGCCCTTGCGGTCCATTCCTGGGTGCGCTGCACGTCGACGACATCCAGCTCTACGACGGTCCACTGCAAAGCGGCCCTTCACTCAGCACTCCTGGTCTGGTTGCTGGTGCGATCTCCCAGTTGGACCTCAGCGGTGCTACCGCCGTTAGTCCGGTAATGTTCGCTTACTCCCTGACTGGTGGGGGCCCGACCACTACTCCGGTCGGGATCGTGAACCTGTCCGCTCCGATCAACACGCTGCCTACCGTCCTTTCCGATGCTAACGGCAACGCGATCATGAGCTCCAGTATCCCGGCGAATGCCAGTGGCATTACCGTGTGGTTGCAGGCCTATGACACCGCCTCAGGCGAGTTGTCGAACGGCTTGGCTGAAGTAGTCCTATAGGGCTGTAGGCCAGCTGCTATGCTTTTCCGGAGCCATTCGGTTCCGGAAAAGCCATCATGCAGAATTTCTTATTTCGCCCCTCTGTGGTCGCCATGATGGTGGCTTCCTGCGCCTGCCTTGGGGCGCAAACCTATTCAGAGCTTTGGGGCAAGGACGGTGAGGCATGGAGCCCTACCAGTCGCTTGCCTGACTTCTCCTTCGCCGGCTACCGATCAGGCGAGGCCGAGCTCCCTGTTCATCCTCAGGTAGCGGATGTGACAACCTTCGGTGCTCTGGGTGATGGTGAGCACGACGACACTCAAGCATTCATCGATGCCATCGCCGCAGTCGAGACTGGCGCCATCTTCATTCCGGCCGGTCGATACAGGATCACCAGGATCCTCGAGATAACCAAGAGCAATGTGGTCCTTCGTGGCGAGGGAGCCGACCGCAGCATCCTGTTCTGCCCAACGCCATTGAACGAGATAGAGCCCAATTGGGGCGCTACCACCGGCGGCAGGAGAACCAGCAACTATTCTTGGTCAGGCGGGATGGTACGGGTGCGCGGCAGCTTCCAGTCCAAACGGTTGGCAGCGGTCACCTCGGAAACGAAACGCGGGGCCGTCAGCATGGACGTCTCGTCATCGGAGGGAATCACCGTCGGCCAAAGGATCGAGATATTCCAACAGGACGACAAGGACAAGTCCCTCACCTCATATCTCTACTCCGGCGACCCTGGTGACATGAGTAAGTTCAATGGGGCCAAGTGTTCATTCGTCGCGACAGTCAAGGTCATCGACGGCAGCCGAATCACTATCGACCGACCGTTACGCTTCGACCTGCAAGCCAGATGGAAGCCGGTAATCAGGAAATTCGAGCCGACCGTCAGTGAAGTGGGAATCGAGGACCTTGGCTTCGATTTCCCCCTGAGCCCTTACGCTGGGCATTTCACCGAGCTCGGGCACAACGCCATCACCATGATCAACGTGGCGAATTGCTGGGTGAGGGATGTCAGGATCGCTAACTCGGATAGCGGAATCTTCTTCAGTACCAAGTTCTGCACCGTGAGTGGTGTGGTCTTCGAATCGCAACGCAAGCCGAAGTTCGGCAACACCGGTCACCATGGCGTGATCCTCGGCGGCACCGACAACCTGTTCACTGATTTCCGTTTCAACACCAGGTTCATCCACGACCTCGGGGTGTCAGCCAATCACGCCGGCAACGTCTTCTCGAACGGCAGTGGCATCGACGTGAACTTCGATCATCATCGGCGCGCTCCGTATGAGAACCTGTTCACTGATATCGATGTGGGGAAAGGCACGCGATTGTGGGCTTGCGGCGGTGGCCGCAGCTTAGGGCAGCACTGCGCCGCAAGGGGAACCTTCTGGAACATTCGTGCTGGCCGCGACCAAGACTTCCCTTTCGATGGTTTCGGTCCTGACTCGATGGTGTTCGTCGGGGTGCAGGGCGTCAGGCCTTCCATCAGGGACATCGATGGCAAATGGTTCGAGACCATCGAGCCGACCCAGTTGATGCCGAACAACATTCACGAGGCACAACTCCAACGTCGTCTGCGAGCTCCGAAGTCGAAATGAACCTGACAATCAGACCTTACCTTGAATCCGATGCCGAGGACGTTGCCGACATCTTCTACGACACCATTCATTCTCTTGGAACCGAACACTATACGCAGGGGCAACTGAATGAATGGGCACCGCTACCTAAGGACTACGATCGTTGGCGACGACGCCTGACCTCGAAGCCACCGTTCGTCGCGGAACTTGCTGGGCGAATCGTCGGCTTCACCACCCTTGAGGAAGATGGTCACATCGACTGGACCTACACCCACAAGGACTTCGGGCGGATGGGCATCGCAAGTGCCCTATATGAATACCTTGAGGATGTCGCGCGGCGCGATGCGATGAAGTTCCTCTTCGTGGAGGCTTCATGTTTCGCGAGCCCCTTCTTCGAGAAGCATGGGTTTCGCTGCCTGCGCCGCAACGAGACCGAACGCAATGGCCAGGTCCTGCTCAACTGGACCATGAGCAAGGACCTGGCAAGCTCAGGCTAGGGCCGAATCAGAACCTTGAAGGCCAATGCGCCGATGCCGCGGGCGTTAGTGATCCAATCGCCATCTTGATCGTGACCGCGGTATTCCAGGGTGCGTGAGGTGGTGGCACCACTCAAGGTCAGGAAGATGGTGTTGCCATTCACCGCACCACTGACGATGCTCACGCCCTCCTCAAGCCTGAAGTCAGCGACTGCACCGGGGTCGAAGGTCAGGGTGTCGTCGGGGTCACGGAAAGTCAGCAGCAGGGCATCCTGCGCAGGGTTAGCGAAGGTGACCGAATCGATATCCGGTGCATCGATGTCTTGGGTGTCGCCCGAGCCATACATGTCACGCCCGATCAGGCGTGCGATGCGGTTGCCAAGCTCCTGGTATCCGGCGTAGTAGAAGTGGCAGCCATCATGCCCTGGTGCAGCGGTCGTCGACATCGCCTGCATCAAGGGCAGGAAGTCCTTCAGTCGGCGTTGTACTTCACGGAGCTCGACACTCGGGTCGCCGCAACCATCGCGGACCTGGAACAAGTAGATCTGTTCGACGCCCGGATAATCCTCGAGCCAATCGCTGTACAGTTGCGGGAACTTGTCAGCGTAGTTCGGCGCACGGAATCCATCCGATTCGCCTTGGTACCAGATGATCGCGCGGACGGCATCGTCCACTCCAGCGTTACGTGCGCGGTTCAGGAGGCGCCCGTAGATATTGGAGGTGTCGGTGGGGTTGCTGTCATTACGCATGTGCATCTTGATCGGCGTGGCTCCGACGGCACCATTGAGGATCGCTATCGGCACTCCAGTCTGATCCACCAGCAGTCGCCCCATACGTAATCCCCAAGCGCCGACGCTACCTTCAGCACTTTGGCTCTCGCCGTCGGCCAAGTACCAATTCTTGTCACCCGCAGACTCCCAACTGGTGATGCTGCCGGTGCCGAATGAACGCAACCAAGGACTTTGTTCGCGGTTCGCCAAGTGCTCGTTGTAGCCGTCCGCCGCCACCGCATTGGATTGTCCCTGGATCAGATAGACGTCGCCTGCCACGATGTCGGATGCAACCGCTACTTGCTGTGCCTGCCCACCATTGAGCAGGAACACCCGTACCGAATAGGAGTGAAGCTCGGCTTGAATCGGGACGTCGAGGTCGAAGCCGGCTTGGCCGTTCTGATAGAACAACTGCTGCACCTGACTGGCGTAAGGTACGCCATCCCGCTCGGCCAACACCGCAATGCGCTGCCAACCCGGCTGGTGAACCCAGCCGGTGAGTTCGACTTCGGCTTGGCCTTGAGCATTACGCGGGTAAAGCTGACCATCCACCGGATGCTTGACGAACTCCAATGGGGGAGCTTGGGCACAAAGAAGGAGTATGGGGGCGAGGAACATGGCATACTCAGTCTCGCACAAGAATGGATTTCCGTGAAGCCCAGCTCGCCGACTTGTCGGCTATCTCCAGGTTGCTCGAACAGCAAGGTCTGATGAATCTTGACTGTCATCAGCAGCTCGAAAACTTCGACATCCTCGAACGCGCCCATCTCATCATCCCGATCGGAGCACTGGAGGTCCGTGAGCGCTTTGGTCTCATTCGCTCGATCGCAGTTGATGCTGATTACCAGGGCAATGGCTTCGGGGCGATGGTTCTCGCTCGACTGCGAGCGCGAGCGGCCGACCTGGGTCTGCAGTCGCTGTACCTTCTCACGGAGGAAGCGACCGGATATTTCAAGAGAGCGGGATTCTCGGTGGTCTCACGGGACCAAGCACCAGCGTCCATATTGTCCAGTCGTCAGGTGTTGGAATTGTGCCCCAGCTACGCAACCCTGATGTCTTGCACTGTGTGAAAATGGAGTTTTGGCTGTAGTCCAGCCCAGCGTAAGTCCTTGTTCTGGAATCCTGCAGCACAAATAGAATGTTGCTTTTGCCGGGTCTCAAGTTCAGAACTGGTCTTGAGGGGCCTAAATGAATATACTGTGCTCTTACCAGTCAACTCGAAACCGCGTTTTTTTGCGTGCTCGAGGATCTCTGAGAGCAGTTACACAATGGGTCAAGCGTCACTAGCCTCCGCGCACACCTTCCATATTCCCGTGATGGGAACTGGCTTCACTGTCGACACGCCATTGAAGGTGGCTCGTTATGGCATCGCCTCGGTGGTATCCATCACCGACGACAACCTTATCGAGCAGGTTCGCGAACGCTTGTGCTCCGAGCACGGTGAACCGTTCGAGCCGATCGAGTTGCATAGTGAAGATTCGCGTGCACGTCGCATCACTGCCTACCTGGATCTACTGCATAAGTTGATCCAACGTCAGATGGAGCGGGTAAGGAATGCTGCCTTCGAGGCTGGCAGCGAGATCGTCCGCTACTTCGAGATGCTGCCGACGTCACCGGTTCGCGACATGTATGAGCGCATGAAGGCGACGGTCGATCAAGATGGTCGTCGTAAACTTCAGGAGAAGCTGCGCAGCATGGTCAAGCCTGGTCCGATCGATGTCAACATCATGACCAAGCTCGATCGCGATCATGACCGTCGCGGTCGTCTGTACCCGGAGTTCGGGTCCGATGCCCTCAGTGCCTTGCGTGGCTTCATGAACAGTCGCGTGAACGGTTCGGTGGTGTTGTCCGCAGGCATGAACCGCCGTCTGTTCGCCTACATGGGGGAGTTCAAGGAACTTCTACCTGACAAGTGCGGCAACCTGCGCAAGCGCATCGTATTGAAGGTCGCTGACTATCGTTCAGCCTTGTTGCAGGGCAAGAAGTTGGCCAAGCTTGGATTGCACGTCTCGGAGTTCCGAGTCGAATCAGGTCTCAACTGCGGTGGCCACGCCTTCGGTGGCAAAGGCATGTTGATGGGGCCCATCCTTGATGAGTTCAAGCGTCAAAAGGACATACTCGCCAAGAGCTTGCGTGGGATTCGTCAAAAAGCCATGGAAACCCTTGGCTACGCCGATGCGGGTGAACCTACCGACGCACTAGTGACTGTCCAAGGGGGCATCGGCACTGCCCATGAGGATCGTCTGCTACGCGAACATTATGGTGTCGACGGCACCGGTTGGGCAAGTCCATTCCTGTACGTGCCCGACGTGGTCAACATCGACCGCGAGAGCTTGAAGCGCTTGAAGGCTGCTGGTGAAGGTGAAATCCATCTCAGCAACGGTTCACCTTTGGGCGTACCGTTTTGGGCCCTGAAGACTTCCACCAGTGAGGATGTTCGTCGCCAGAGGATTGCCGATGGCAAGCCTGGAAGCAAGTGTCCGAAGGGCTACTTGGTGTTCAGCTCTGAATATACCGAGAAGCCGATCTGTACAGCGACCAGCGCTTTCCAGCGCCGCAAGCTGAAGGAAATCGACGAGTCGGAGATGTCGGCAGCCGAGAAGGAGTGTGCCAGCGAGAGTGCGCTTGATAAGGCGTGCTTGTGCAGGGACCTCGCGGGTTCCTACACCCACGATACTGGTATCGAGCCAGACTTCCCGACCGCGGTTTGCTGTGGACCTAACGCAGCCTACTACCACCAGGAAACGACCCTGGATGGGATGGTCGACCACATCTATGGGCGCGTCAGCCTGCCGATGAGCGTCGATCGGCCGCACATGTTACTGAAGGAGTTGAGCCTCAACCTCGACAACCTGCGCAAGGATATTGCCCTGCATAAGAAGCAGGTGACCGCCAGCTTGACACGCTCGATCGGGCAGTGTCGTGAGAACCTCCAGACCGGCATTCAGCATTACCGCGAGCTGGCCAAGGAGATCGTCGCGCCGCACCGCGAGGCTTTCGTGAAGGCCCTGGAAGGTTTCCAGCGCGATCTGAACCAACTGAACCAGTTGGCTCCAATCGCTGTGGCAGTTTAGGCCCATAGGCGGCGAGGCCCTTCCTGGTTCAGGTTTCGGAAAGCCTGCTAGGATTGGTTAATGCTGCCAATCCTCATTCTCTCCACTCTGCTGGCCAGCTCACAGACCCCCTATGACCCTGATCCTGAGGGGACTGCGCATAAGTGGGTCGTGGTGTACAACGCTGATTGGCCCGACGCCGACGGCAATGGCATCAACGATTCCGAAGAGGTAGCGCGGCATTGGGCCAAGCGTCGCGGCGCTCCGGCCAGCAGTCTATTGGGAATCAACTTCTCCTTCGGGACTTCGGACATCTATTCCGGGCAGGCTGGTTGGGAGGAGTTTTGGGATGAGATGGTGCTGCCTCTGCGTAGCAAGGTCGTTGATGATCAGAACAACCACGCGCTTGGATTCCTATTCGTCTACGGTGTCCCCATGCGAATTGCCCCAAGTGGCATCACCACGCGAGGCCTTGATACTGCGCTGATCAACCTGTGGGACATCGGCACGCGAACTGTTCCAGGCTTCGGCCCGGTCGGGCATTCAGATGTCTACTTCGATGCGGCGCCAACTCACCTTACTGACCCAGGACGGTTCGACCCTGTGGTTCATCGTTTCGGCGGGCGCCGAACCTACCTAGTCGCCAGGTTGGATGGCCTGACCAAGGAACATGCAATGGAGATGGTCGATAGCGCCCTATACGGTGACGTCTACCTGTCCAATCAGCCTGGTCATTACACCGGTCTTGCTTACTGCGATACCCGCTATGGCGCGTACACCGCAGCGGATTTGATCAACTATCCGTACAACCATTTCATCTATGCGAACGCTGACAAGGATATGGCATATGGACGGGCTTGGCTTGAACAAGCTGGCTTCACTTTGATGTGGGAACCCTACGGAACTGAGATAGGGGAAGCCAATGCCATCTTCGAGAACGGCACATCAGCGCTGACGGCTCCCAACGCGATGATCTACGAGGGCTGGTACAACTACAACACCTACCACGACGTCTGGTATTGGATGGTCGGGTCAATGGCTTGTGACCTTAACTCCAACTCAGTAGCTCGCCTGCGCACCGAGAACCCCGGAACATTCCTGTCATCAGCCCTGCACCGTGGTTTGACTTGCGGCCCAGGGGTGGTCGCGGAGCCCTATCTGAACGGACACCCTTATCCCGAGGTCTTCACCTATTACATGGTCAATGGGTATCCCTTCTCGGAGGCGGCGCGAATCAGTGACTCGAAATCCCGTTGGACGAACCTGTACTTGGGGGACCCGCTGTATCAGCCGTTTAGAGCCGGGAAAGTTCCCCAAGTCGATGTCGACGCACCGCCACCCTGCGAGGTATTGGGTGCACAACCGACGATCAATCCTGGTGAATGGCAGATCGATACGTTCCTGAATACCCTCGGCCAGATGCCCGACCTGGGAACATTGTCGGTCGAGTATGGCGAGGACCTCAACCTAACTAACAACGCCATCGGTGCTGACGCCCGCCCGCGAGTATTTCAGCAAGCCACTCTTTCTGGCTTGTCTGCTGACGAGGTCATCTACTACCGTCCGGATTACACGGATGTGGCCGGGAATGTCGGACAGGGCGAGGTTTCGGTCCTGTTCACCGGCTTGGCCAGTCGTGATGTAGTGGCATCGATCGAATCGGATCAGCTGTCGATGCCGGCTGGAACCCCATTCACTATCGAACTCGCGATAGGGGCGAACGCTGGTTTAGCTTCACTGACCAGCTATGGCGTCGAGCTGACAGCAACCCATATGGGCCTGAACCAAGTGGATTTCCTACCGCGCTTTCAGGGACCCAATGCCGAGCATTTCCAAAGCCCAGATGACAACTTGCGGGTAGTCCGGTTGCCTTTCAGTGGCAACTTGGCGGTTGGGACCTACCTTCTTGAAGTGAATGCCAACTCGCCAGCAGGAACCGACTTCGACAGCGTCACTGTGGTGGTTTTTTAGGCAAATTCAGAAGCCGACGGTTAAAAAAAAGAACGCCAAAGCCCCCCAGCCTTGGCGTTCACTCATTTACCCCTTCTCTCTTTCTCTCTCTAAAAAAAGAAATTAGGTTCTCTCAGGCGTATTTAGGCGCTGAGAGGCCATCGGCAACCTAGTTTTTTCAGAAATACCCGTAATTACGTGTATTAATGAGTCTTGGCGCCAGGCAGCTTGCTGTGCGTGGCTTGCGCAGCGACCGGGTCAAAAGGCTCACATCCGCTGGGTAGAGCCAGTTTTTCTGCGCCATAGAAGGAAATCGGGTTGTCCCAGACTAGCTTCTGCAGGGTTGCACGGTCAGCACCACGTCGCTCTAGATATGCGCACGTTTGCGGCAGCAATAGGGGGTCAGATTTACCCCAGTCGGCGCTGGTGTTAAGGGTAATCCTCTCGATCCCGAACTCGTTGAAGATGTTCGCGAATCGTTCCGGAGTGAGCTTGGTCTGTGGGTAGACGGTGTGTCCAGCCCAATACCCACGATCAAGAATCAGCGCGGTCGTCTCCTCGGTGCTGTGGTCGATCACGCACCGGTTGCGGTCGACTCCCATCTCATCAAGGATGTCCATCAACAGCACGGTGCCACGATACTTGTCGCGGTGGGGGGTGTGAACCATGATGGCTAGGTCATGCTCGATGGCCATCTGCACCTGGATGCGCAAAGCGCGTTCTTCAGCGGCATTGATCGAATCGAAGCCCAATTCGCCGGCAGCGACCACGC
>CAZJGH010000004.1:14888-30899 GCA_964545405.1 uncultured Planctomycetales bacterium | reverse complement strand
TCGGAAGTGCTGTGCATGACGCCTTGACCGCAGAGGCTCAGCGGAGGCTCACCTGCGCCAAAGAATCCCGGAGGCGCAACGAAGGCTGGCTTTCGCGCCTGCGTGAAAAGCAAGCGAAGCGGTTGGCGCCCCCGACAGGATTCGAACCTGTGACCTTCGGTTTAGGAAACCGGTGCTCTATCCAGCTGAGCTACGGGGACATCGCGGGCCAAAGGATAACGTTCCCCTCTGACGATGGCCACGCAGAGGCCTGGGGCTACTGCACCTCGAAGAAGTGTGCAGGAGTCACACCCTGAACCCCACCCTGCACGAAGACGGCGGTACCCCAGATGTTCCAGCCGGCGGCAGACAAGGGGATGCTCAAGGAGGAAGAGAATGCCATGCCACTTGCCCCCACCGTCGGGCGCAGGGCTGCTTGGCCTTGTGACCAGCTAGTCACCGAATCATGTTCGATGGGCATGGTGTAGCCACCGGCGATCGGAGTCCCGGCACTGAATGGTCCGCCGCCGGTCTTCGACAGCACGATGTGAGCGGTCGCGCCGACATGAGCGTTGGCATTCGCGACCGTGAACTGCACTGATTGCCCCGCAGTCGGCAGACCTATGGTCGACAGTGATGGCGCGTTATTCGGCGCCAAGAAGACGTCGCGTGATTCGCCGGCTGAAGACATCGTCACCGCCAACGATTGGGGCACGTAGCCGCTAGCACCGATCATCATGGTGTAATCGCCATCGATCAACCATGACTGGAAGCGACCGAAGCCACCGCCACTTTCGCGCACTTCGTTCTCGACCCAACTCACTCCGGTGACACCTATCGAAGCACCATCGATCGGCGCGCCGGTCTCGGCATCGTAGATATGGCCAGACACTGGCAATTCCTCGAGCAGCATCACTCGATAGGCTGGCTTCACGCGCGCGTATTCACTCTGGAAGGATGACCACGATGGAGAGAAGGAAGTGTTCAACTCGATCAGGAAGGACATCGCGCCGATCTCGTTGAACTCCCATTCGAAATGCTCGCCGCCGGCACTCGCCAACCGATGCGAGAAGTTGGCGGCAGATGCCAACGCATCACGCATTTCGGTCACCTTCTGGTAGGCCGCGTAAGGCATATTGCCGCAGGTATATGGATAAAGCACTTCGCGGCCGCTCTGATGGATATCAATCACCTTAGTGAAACGGCGAGCACGTGCCAGCGCCATCAAGGTTTGGGTCTCCGGTTCGGAGCCAGCGAAGGGGCCGACGTAGACGTTAGAAGTGGAGCTGTGTGAATAAGAACCACAGCTCGCCCAATCGAATGGGTAGTTACGGTTCAGGTCTACGCCCCAACTGTTGCCGCCGTTGTTGCGCCGGTTCTTGCGCCACCATTCATCAGTCGACCAGACGTACTCAAGGCCATCAGGGTTGAGCGTCGGCACGATCCATATCTCGTTGTTGTCGACCGCCATCGTGATCGCCGGATCGGTCGAATACTCGGAACACAGGTCGCGCATCCATTGCACCATATGAGCAGGAGTGGCGATCTCGCGCGCATGATGATTACCTACATAAAGCAGGTTGGTCTCGTCCTCATCGGCAGCGACGTTATCCGATATCTTCAGTGCGAAGATATGTCGCCCTTCGTGAGTCAGCGGTGCACCAGTCATGGTCGTCAGGTTCACCTTCATCGCGATACTCGGATACTGCGCCGCCAACGCGGTCATCTCGGCGTTGAGTTCGACCCAATCGTAGAACTGCGCGGCGGGTGCATCGGTAGGCCCGATCGAATCACGCAATGACATGCTGCGCTGAAGCACCACGAAACTGAGTCCGAGAGCGGTCAAGCGCGGCAGGTCGGAATCAGGGATCAACAGATCGATGTTGCCGGCAGGAGCGCCGACTATCTCATCATGCACCGTGTCGAAACCATTGCTCTCCAAGGTGGCCAATACGTTGGGTTGTTGACCCAAGTCGATGCGGGTAAGGCTGGTCTGGGCAGCTGCCGATGTCGAGACAAGAGCGACGGCCACAAGCAGGACCGCGAAACGAAGGGGGGAAAGCATGGGGTATATGGCGATTACGCCGACGGTGGACCACGCCCCAGTCAGCACAGACTCAATCCTAACAGCTATTCTGAAATCGATGCGCAAGCCGAAAGGAGCATCAGACGTCGCGGAGCCTCGTCACCTATAAATCTTCCTTTATGATGGAAACTACCCATGCGAATCTCATCCCCCGCCCTTCTGTTGGTCAGCAGCTTGCTTTGCGCGAGCCTGGCTGCACAGACGATGGAAGACTTCGAGACCCTATACGTCGCGCCCGGGTCTTCGTGGCCGACCCTGGTGTCGAGCCTCAATCACACCACAGTCCTTCCCCCTCCTGGCGGCGGCGGCCCCGGTCTGGTTGAACCCGGCTGCACCTACAGTTGCACCACTGGCTACATCAATTGGGTTGGGGATGGTTACTACAACTTGAGCACCCGCAAGCTCACGGCCAACTCAACCCCACTTATCACGCTTACCTACGATCCGCCAGTAACCACCTTCAGCGTCGACCTGCATTCATACGACGGCTTCCCTGATTTCGTCACGGTTAACGTTTATGCGCCTGGCGGCGTTTTGATCAGCACCGGATCCGGCCTGTCAGTACCGGATTCCTCTCCGGTGACTTTCGCCCACAGCGGCATGCCGGTAGAGACGGTTGAGTTCATCAATACGCTGAACTTCTTCAGCCCACTCATCGACAACAATTACTACGGTGACCTGCTTTCATATGCTGTGACTCCTCTCGTCAGCGGCACCATGGCGACCTTGAGCGTCGTCAGCGCGACTCCCGGCGGGGATGTGATGGTCGGTTATTCACTGACCGGTGCTGGCCCGACCACGACACCACTTGGCCTAGTCAACATGAGCCCACCGATCAGTACCCTGCCGATGCTGACCGCGAACTCTGGAGGGCTCGCCACCTTCAGTGCCATGATTCCGCCACGCTTGTCAGGCTTGACTGTCTACACCCAAGCCGCTGACCTGGCGACTTCCACACTGACTAACTCGTTGACCTTGCCGGTCCTGTAGGCCCTGACTCGTATTGCCAGCGGACCAACATCTTAGATCCAAATGATTAAAGGTCGCCGACCATGGTTACTGCTCGCCGCATTGGCCTGCAGTTGTTATCTAACGACTCCGTGCGCGGCTCAAGGTGCTCGCGCCGAAAAGCCGGACACCAAGACCCTACGCGTGTTCATCATGGCCGGGCAATCGAATATGGTCGGCTCTGACTCGAATGCGCGTGACATCGAGGGCTTCCCACCGTTCGCGGAATGTGGTGAGGAGCAATCCAAGATCAAGTTCTCCTACGCGATCGGCCGCGAGAACATGAATCGGTCTGATGGCTGGACGACGCTGCAACCCGTCGACAATGTCGTCGGCCCCGAACTGAGCTTCGGGTACATGGTCTCGGATCAGATCGAGGCCCCCATCGCCATCATCAAGTGCGCGTCCGGCGGCACCACCCTCGGCGCCGACTGGAATCCTGATGACCCGACTGGCTTCAAGCTTTATCCGTTGGCGCTGCAGCTGGTCAAGGATTCGTTGCAAGCACTTGATGACAAGAGGATCAAGTACCGCGTGGAAGGATTCATGTGGCATCAAGGTGAGAATGACATGTTCAACGACGGCTTCCGCGACAACTACGCCGCCAACCTGAAGAACTTCATCGCCAGCTGGCGCAGGGACCTCAACGTGCCTGAGCTTGACTTCTACATCGGCGAACTTTGCTGCAAGACCATCTGGGGCATGGATAACCGCTCGAACATGTATGCCATCAGTGTCGCGCAGAAGCAGGTCTGCGATGAGGATGAACATGTCCAATACATCCCAACCAATCATGTCGGCGTCACGACCAAGGGCGGCAACGGGCTCCACTATCACTACGGCAGCCTCGGCCAACTGGAACATGGGCACAACTATGCGACCGCCTACCTGAAGACGATCGGCGAACTGGAGGAGCCGGAGCGCGTGTTCAGGAAGTGGCCGTTCAAGCCTGACAGCAATGTGAAGCTGTTCGTCATGGCTGGTCACCGCAACATGGAGGGAGAGATCTCCTTCAGCGCCGACCTCAAGAAATCACGCAAGTCATCCAAGCTCCACAAGGACAACGGCAAGATCGCGTTCAGCTACGAACTCGGTGGCGGCTACAAGGTCTCCGATGGCTGGGAGCCGCTCGGGCCCGCTGGGATGTACGAGACTTTCGGACCGGAACTGAGCTTCGGGAGTAACCTTGGCAAGAAGCTCAAGGAGAATATCGCTATCGCCAAGTTCACCCATAGCGGTTCGCAGATCATCGATTGGACCCCGAACGGCAGCGAAGCAGAAGGCCGCGACCTCTATCCGAACCTGATTTCCTTCATCCAGAAGCAGGTCGAAGACCTTGAACAGAGAGGCCATGAAGTCGAACTGGCCGGCATCTTCTATCACCTAGGCGAGAATGACATGTCATTCGGCGGCTACAAGAATCAAGCCGTCGCGCGAGTCGAACAGATGATCGACCGAAGTCGGATTGACCTTAAGGACGACGACCTCGAGTGGTTCGTCAGTCAGCAAGAGCCTATCGAATTCGATGGCGCCAACGATACTGATGTCACCGCCCAACTACAGGAGTGGGCGGCGGCTAATGAGCACAATCACCACGTCGAGGCCTTCGGCTTGGTGCCGAAGGGCACGCGCATCCTGATGGACAGTGAGGGTGTCATCGAACTCGGCACCCTGCTCTCGAATAGTTTCCTCAAGAGCAGGAAGCGCTGATCACCTAGCGCCTGATGGCGGAGCGATCAGAAGGTGAACGACAGCGCCACTACCGCACCGTAGGAATCTTCCCCAACCGCCCCGGTGAGGTCCAGGTGGAAGACGCCGAACGGTGACAGGCCGACACCAGCAGTGAACATGTCATCGACAGTGCTCTCCATGTCCATGCGGTAACCAGCCCGAAGCTGGCCCCAAGTCCATCCAGCCTCAGCACCGAGGCGCAGGAACTGGGTGCCGTCGGTGTTGCTGAATCCATCGCGGCCGGTGAGGTCGATGTCGGTCGCGAGGGTGACGACATCGCCATGCCAAGCTGCACCAGCGGTCACGACCGGCGAAAGGGTGTAGGTGTAGGACCGGCCGTTAGTGACCGGGGTGACGAGATCCTGCTCGAGCAGGTCACGAATCGCCAAGCCCACGCTCACCTGGTCGGTCAGGGCCATGTGCGCACCCAAGTCGACGTTCAAGGTCGTGTCGTCAGTGCGGTAGATGTCGGAATCGTAATCGTCTTCCAGGTCGGAAGCCTGGTCGATCGAGATCGCGTAGTTGAATACCTCGACGCGCTGCATCTTAGGCGTGATACCGAACGCCACCTTGCGCCCACCGATCTCGAACTCGCGACCGATGGCCAATCCTACTTCACTGATACCGGCTGCAAGCAACACCGCTTCGGAAGTCAAAGTCGGAAGTGATGAGCCACTGAGTGCGCCTTCGATCGCGACCGCGTCAGCCTCCTCGACCAGCATCATGCCGGCGGCATCGACGTCGCCGCGAATGATCAAGCTCAAGCCAAGGTCGGAGGATGGAATCGCCAAAGCCAAGCCTCCGAAGGCGCGCAGCTGAAGGGCCTTGTTATCGAGCACCCGCAAGTTCGCGGCGAGGGTATCGAGCTGAGCTTGAGTCGGGGCGGAACCACCATCCCAGGCGGCCTCGATGGCGTCGAAACTATCCTCGAAATCATCGAGGTCGTCGAGCACTGAATCAGGGTCGGCAACGATCATCCCGATGGTAGGCAGCAACAGGCCCCAGTCATCGTCGCCTTCGACGCTGTATCTGGTCACCAGTGCCGGGTTCACGAAACCGGCGTTGAGGTAATCGGATGATGCAACACCAGCACCACCCATTGCCACGTTCTTTGCAGAGTAATCTTGGGCGGCGAGCATGGAGCTACACGCGCACAGAGCCAACACGATAAACGGTGTCCTTAACATGGCCGCATCGTAGAAAGCCAAATCACCGGAGTCAACCGAGCCCAGGTGTTGGTGCCTAGTTGCTCAGCTTGACTGTCGCGCTGACCGGAAAGTGGTCGGATGGCCAGATGCCTTCAATGCAGTCGTCGTGAACCCTTGCCGCCAGCGGCACCACACCAGGGTCACACATGATGTGGTCGATGCGGCGTCCACCGGTCGGGTCCCTGAAACCGTTAAAAGTTCCTAGGTTGCTGCTTGGGTCGCACGCTTCCACGGCAGATAGATGATCGGAAGTAGAGAATGCGAGCATCGGTGGCGAGGTAGGGATGGCATTGAAGTCCCCCATGAAGACCGCTGGAGGCCCACTTGTTGAGTGTTGCAACAACAGCTTGGCGCTTTCCAGACGTGCCTCGGCGCCGCGATGGTCGAAGTGAGTGCCGTAGATGCGCAGCAGGTTGCCGTCGCCACGGTCGACGCCATCGTCACCAAGTTCGACATCAATCCACACCGCCATCCGCGGCAAGGCTGCATCCCACCCTTTCGACCCCACTTCCGCAGGAGTTGGCGACAGCCACAGTTCGCCCCAATCGATTACCGGGAGGAAGTCAGTGCGCACATATAGGCCTGAGAACTCGCCGCTGAGACCACCGTTACGGTGTTGACCATACTTGGTGTATTCAGCCAATACGGGAGCGAGCTCCTCGAGCTGGAAAGCCAAGCCTTCCTGAATGGCCAATACGTCGGGCTGTTCGCGGGCTATCAGGTCGGAGACCAATTGACGCCGCGCCGGCCACGAGTACTTGCCGTCGTTCGCGGTGCCATAGCGGATATTGAAGGTCATCACGCGCAGCTGGGTGGGGCTCGTTGACGAACCATCGGGCACAGCAGAACCAGCACACGAGAGCAACCAAATCAGGACCGCGAGAAACCCGCACCAAGGTAAGAATGACGACTTCACGCCCTGCAGTCTACGCCTTCAGCAAGGCTGCTGGTTTCCTATAATGACCTCCCCTCTCCGCCCCTCGGCGGAACTGCGGCTACGATGGTCTTCAACAGTCTCGTCTTCCTGGTGTTCTTCCCCATCGTGTTCGTGGGGAATCTGGCACTGGCGCGCACCGCCAACATGCGCAAGCTGTTCCTGCTGGCGGCGTCGTATTTCTTCTACGCCCAGTGGGACTATCGCTTCCTGTTCCTGATCTGGATCAGCACCGCGGTCGACTGGTTCGTCGGCGGTACCCTGCATAAGGCCGAAGGACAGCGCAAACGACGCCTGTTGCTGACGATCAGCCTGGTGGTGAATATTGGCTTGCTCGCCACCTTCAAGTATCTCGACTTCTTCATCGAGAGCGCCAACTTACTGATCGAGAGTATTGGCCTCAATGGCAATATCCATACGCTGCGCCTGATCCTCCCAGTCGGCATCAGCTTCTACACCTTCCAGACGATGTCCTACACCCTGGACATCTACTTCCGCAAGCTGAAGCCGCAGAAGTCGGCCTTGGACTTCGCCTTGTTCGTGGCGTTCTTCCCGCAGCTGGTGGCTGGCCCGATCGTGCGAGCTCGCGACCTGCTGCCGCAACTGGCCAAGAACCCACTACCTTCCAAGGCAGACCTGTCAGCTGGCACCTATGACATCCTGTCGGGCCTGATGAAGAAGGTACTGATCGCCGACATCCTCGGCGCGCAGCTGGCCACGCCGTTCTACTCCAACCCCGAACAGTACGGGGTGTTCGGCGCCCTAACCGGCATCTACGCCTTCGCCTTCCAGATCTTCGGCGACTTCGCCGGCTATTCACAGATCGCCATCGGTTGTTCGCGGTTACTCGGCTACGAACTGCCGAAGAACTTCGACAACCCCTTCATGTCGCGCACCAACCTCGAGATCTGGCGGCGTTGGCACATCACCCTGCTGACCTGGATGCGTGATTACCTGTACATCCCTCTCGGTGGCAGCAAGCTCGGTGAGAAGAAGACTTATCGCAACATCATGATCACCAACCTGTTCGCCGGGGTCTGGCACGGCGCAGGAATCAACTTCATCATCTGGGGCATAATGAACGGCGCGACGATCTGCTGCTCGCGCCTGTATCAGCTAGCGCGCAAGAAGCGTGGCAAGGTCAACCTGCCGACCGATTCGAAGTTCAAGATCTGGTCGCAGCGGGCGATCACCTTCCACATCTGGATCCTGGCGATGCCGCTGTTCCGCACCGACACGCTGGCAGATGTTGCCGAAGTCGGGCGCGCGATCTTCCGCCTCGAAAGTCCGCTTGGCAACACCCCTGATGTACCACTTCGAGGGGTCCTCCTGTTGGTCTTGGCCCTCGCCATGACCACTTGGAGTGAATACTACGGCAAGACGATTCGCGACACCTGGAATCGCCTGCTGCCGGAAGTCCAAGGCGCGGTATTCCTCGTCTTCATCGGCATGTTCGGCCTACTGTCGGTCGAAGCCACTCCCTTCATCTACTTCCAGTTCTGATGGTCAAGACTCCCTTCGTCTTCTTCGTGCGCTTCATGCTTGGTGGCCTCGCCACCTTGTTCGCGGCGAACGCCATCGCCAGCTGGGCGCAACTGCGCTGGGAGAACGTCCCTAACCACTCCTACCTGAATGTCGCCGACGGCTTCCGCGCCTCCGACAACGACGTCGACGTGGTCTTCTTCGGCACCTCCGCCACCCGCAATAGCGTCGTGCCGGAACTGATGAGTGCACGTCTGGGAGATGCCCTTGGCCGCGATGTCGAGTGCTGGAACCTGGCGATGCCGAACTCAACTCCTGAAGTCTTCGCGCGCTTGGCTGAAGTGGTGTTCGAGCAGGAACGCCCACGACTGCTGATGCTCGAAGCGGCTCCGATGATGTGGGATGCAGACCGCCGCACCCACACCCCCACTGAGGTCTTCTGGCGCTGGTTCGCTAACCTGCCAGATCTCGCCCGCTACCCCAAACAGCTCAGTGGTCGCAAGCTCCGCGAGACCTTACGCGGCATGGATTGGGGCATCGAGGCACTGTGGATACGTTCCGGCATCCTGATGCAAGGAGAGCTCGCTGGTTCCCATCCCACCGGACCCTTCGGTGGCGTGTACGGGCTTGATCAACTGGATACACCTGTTCCCGAGGACCACCTGCTGTCCAATACATCGCACAAACGCGAGCAGGATCGGGTAAGCATGTTCCGTACTTCTCAGGTGTGGCGCAACGAACTGCACAAGATCGCCGAGACCTGCAAGGCTAATGGCGTCACCTTGGTGTTGCTCCATCAACCCATGTATCCCGGCATCTTGCCAATGTTCGAGGACGGGGTGTACGAGGATTACATGACCTGGATCACCACCGCGGCTGCGGAAGAAGGTGTCGAACTGGTCATGCTCCATGGTGAGTGGCAGATGGACGAGGAGCAGTACTTCCGTGATTACATCCACTACTCGCCGCGCGGCGCAGCATGGTTCAGCACACGCTTAGCCGATGAAGTCTTGCTGCCGCGATTGCGGGATCAGTAGGACCTGAAGCTATCCGGCAACAGCTCGGCCAAGGTGCGGACTTTGGTTTCGCCGCGCCCTCCCATCACCACCTGCAGGTCGCCAGGATCTTCCGGCGCGAACTCCAACATCACCTGTCGGCAACCGCCACATGGTGCGACGACCTCTTCGACGTCGGCCCAAACCGCAACCATCACTAGGCGGCGACTGCCGCGACCGACACCGGTCGCGATGGCGTTACGCTCAGCACAAACGGCCAACGGCAATGCCGCATTCTCGACATTGACTCCGGTGTAGATGGAGCCGTCGTCCCACAGAGTGGCTGCTCCGACCGGGAAACTGCTGTAGGGACAGTACGCCCGAGCAGCGGCATTCTCGGCATGGCCTAGCAATTCGATGGCAGTAGTCATTCGGCGATCAAGCTGTCGGCTTGCAACTCATTGTATATCGTAGTCGCCCAATCGCGCAGTGCTTCGAGCTCGGCAGGAAAGGGTTCAGTCTTCGGCTGGTGGGCGCGGAATCCGGTTGAGGTAAGGACCTTTGAGTACCAAGCTGGTGCCCAAGCGCCATAACAGTCGTGATCTCCGGCCTGCCACTGCAGCATGCAGGGGTCGAACTCGATACCGACGGCACTGCAGATGGCTCGCAACATGCCTTCAGGGTTGGCCAACAACTCAGTCGAGTCGACCACCGCGGCGCAGCGACCGCTTTCCTTCAGGCGTTTGTACAGCTCGAGCTGGCGGGCGAATCCGGTATCGAAACGCTCAAGTGCGCCGATGTCCTTCCGCAGGGACGGCAACATCTCGCGCGGATCCCTGATCAGGAAGAAGTTCATCATGTTGGGGGCCATCGCGAATGAACTGTCGACGCCGCCTTCCAAGTGATGTGCCATGTGCTTCACGAACTGCAAAGGCCGTGGGCAAGGACCGAGCAGCACACGCTCGACCACCTTGTGCCAATCCTGTGATTGCGCGGCCAATACATCTTCGCGCATCGGGTGCTGTTTACCCGAAGTAGCCAGGTAATGCGCGTACAGCGGCTCATCGACACCGATAGTGTCGGGGCGGTTCGAGAAGCTGCGGAGTAATGCCGTGGAAACCGTGCGCGGGCACGACCACATGGCAATGCGTGTGGTGGTCATGGACGCAGTTTATCGACGACCTAGCTGGAGGCCTTCTTCTTGGTCACCTTTTTCTTAGCCACTTTCCTCTTGGTGGCCTTCTTCTTGGTGGCCTTCTTCTTCGGCCCACCCTCGCGCGGCTTGAACTCGAAGCCATGGCGACCGTTCGGCTTGCGCACCAGACGCGCGGTGAAGTTGCGGCCCTTACGCGAGATGAAATCCTCGATCCAGTCGGTGTGCCCTACTTCAGGATCGAAGTACGGCAACATGTCTACACGCCGCATCTCACGTTTGCACACCGTGCGCGGCATCTTGATGCTGCCCTTACCCCCTTCCGACGATTCGAAGTGGGTTGGAGTCTCGATGATCATGCCCTTACCGAGAGGACACTTCACATAAGGGGAATCGTCGACCTTATAGGAGACGAGTTCCGGTGCGACCGAACCCGAATCATCCGAACCCTTGAAGTCCTTGACCGGCTCGAACTCGAGCTTCAGCTCGTCATCGCCCTTGATGCGGCCGGCATAGGTCTCACCACGCATGCTCACGAAGCCATCCAGTGGCCCCGAATCCTTCTCCGACAGTAGCTTCTCGGCGACCGGGCGGTTGATGTAACGGCCACGGAACTCCTTCCAGACGGTGTATCCGCAGGCGTCAGGCTCGACCGCTTCGATCTTCAGGTCCTCCTTCATGGAGTCAGCTGGAGCGGCGGCTGAGACTGCCGGCAACAACTCGGCTATGTACTCATCCACCAAACGCGTCTCGGCGATCGCGAACGTCAGGTAAGCGTTGGTGCGCTTGACGTCAGGCTCAACCGCGGTGACTTCCGGGCGAGCTGCCAAGGCGTTCTCCAGGATCACGGCCAGCTCCTTGAGCGGTACCTTGGCCTCCTTGCCAAGGCTCTTCATCGTGAGCTTGTACTGCGTACCTTTGGCCTTGCGCACGCAGCGATACCCCTTCAGGCCTTCGCGCATGTCGTGGCCATCCTTGGGGCAGGTTCCAACCGGGGTCTCCTCAGTGAAGAGATCCTCGTAGTTGAAGGTGCGTAACTTCTCGACCAACTCGCGGACCTCAGTCTCGATCTCGGCCATGTAATCCTCGCGCGAACGTTGATTATGCTCGACCTGATAGAGGTGTGATTCCATCTCCGCGGTCAGCTCGGCCTTGGCGATCGCATCGGCGTGCAAGCGGTCGAGGAAATCGATCAAGGTGATGCCTTTGGCTGATGCGCGCAGGGTCTTGCCACTGCGCAATACATATCCCTTGGCGATCAAGGCCTCGATGATCTCGGCGCGTGTCGCAGGAGTGCCGAGGCCCTTATCCTTCATCAGGCGCAGGGCTTCATCGTCTTCGATCTCATCCCAGGCATCCAAGTCGACATCAGAGGCGGTTTCCATCGCCTTGAGCAGGCCAGCTTCGGTATACCGTTTCGGTGGCCGCGTAGCATCGTCCTCGACACTGATCTCGCCTGCCTTGCCGACGGCTGCGGTGCCTGGTTCGACACCAAGTTCATCCAACTGCTCGGACTTCGGTGGCCGCCGGTCGACCAACTGGAAGCCAGGCTCGGTCATGCGGCTCGATTCGGTGAAGAAGTTGTGCTCGGCGCCGGTGGCTGTGACCGTGGAAGTACGAACGACACGTTGCCAACGGCTCGGCGTGAGGAATGCGCCCAGGAAGCGGCGCACGACCAATTCGAAGACCTTGGCGTCGTCGCCACCGAGCGGAGATTCAGGAATCTTGCCGGTCGGAATGACGGCGAAGTGATCACTGACGCCGGCATCATTGAAGTTGCGCTTGGTGTTGTTGAGGCCCTGCTTCTGCAACAGGACTGCTGCGGTATCCATCGCCTCGTGCCGATCGCCTTCGGTGAATGACGAGCTCAAGCCGCCGCCCGCGATCGTTCCAATGACTTCATCGACGTGGCCGCGATAATCGTTCGGCAGGCATGATGAATCCGTTCTTGGATAGGTCAAGACCTTATGGCCTTCATAAAGACGTTGTGCTGCCTGCAAGGTACGACGTGCTGATAAGCCATAGCGACTGTTGCACTCCTTCTGCAGTGAAGTCAGCGAATGCAGCGGCGGTACTGCGCGTTTCGAGTCGGTGACCTTCTCGACCACGGTAGTGGCTTGGTTCTTGCAAGCAGCCGCGATCACCTTGGCCGCCGCTTCATCCCAGACCTTCTCGACATCCTTTCCTGACTTGGAACTGCGGTACTGCCCTTCGTAAGCATGACCGTTGGCAGTGAATTCACCCTTCAGGCGCCAGAACGGGACCGGCACGTGGGCCAACACCTTCAGTTCACGGTGGACCATCAAGGCTAAGGTCGGAGTCTGTACGCGACCAGCCGACCACACTCCCTTCTCACGACGACCCTTGAGACGGCGGGTGATCGCACGGGTTGCGTTGATGCCGATCAACCAATCCGCTTCGGCCCGACAGTAAGCTGCAGCACTCAGGCCCTCGAATTCCTTACCCGGCCGCAATTGCTCGAATGCTTCACGGATTGCCGCTTGGGTCATGGATTGCAACCACAAGCGCTGCACCGGCTTGCCGCAGTCGGAGAAGTTCTCGATCTCGCGGAAGATCAACTCGCCCTCACGCGCAGCATCACATGCATTCACGAGGGTCTCGACCTCTGGCCTATTCGCCAGTTTCTTCAGCAAACGTAGCTGGGTGGTCTGGCCCCGCCGTGCACGGCGTTTGAAGGGATTTGGCAGTACCGGCAGGTTGGCCAAGGACCAGTTCTTGAGCTCCGGGTCATAGTCCTCAGGCTCAGAAAGCTCCAGGAGGTGACCGATTGCCCAGGAAATAAGGTGGTCTGGGCCTTCCCAGTACCCGTCCAGCTGTTTGAAGGTACCAGGGAGCGCACGCGCCAAGTCGGCGGCGACGCTGGGTTTCTCAGCGATGATTAGTTGCATTTCTTTGGCTCGTGCCCTTTCCGGCTTACCCGGAGACATCAAGGCGTGTTATTTTTTGCTCCCGAGAAGGGGGGCGCGCCTTGCTTTGGCATGGAAGGTAATGTCGCCCTCGCATCAGGACAAGCGGCTGAAACCCTACAGATATGGGATTTCCGCCTTCCGCCCCCATTTCCTTCGGCAAAAAGGTTGAGGAGTTTAGGAGAAAAGCCGAAATATTGTTGGCAGAAATTTCAGGATTCCCGGCAAAACTATTCTGGAAACTGCATACTTTCAGCGTCAAGTTCGAAATCGCAAAGAGCCGATACAACACTGGAGCAATAGACCATGAAGAACCGACATCCCCTGCTTGAAACCATCGCCGCAGTCATCTGCGTTGCCGCGGTAGCAGTCCTGACCGCCCTTCCATCCTCAGAACAGGTTGGTGAAAAGAATGTGGAGCTGCACGACAGCCTCTCCGTCTTGCGCACCGCCATTTTCCGCTTCTCGATGGACCACGAACTCGACAACCGGCCGCTAATGCCAGGTGTCGGAGTTAGCCAGATCGAATCTCAGCTAACCGGTGTTAGCCGCTCAGACGGCTCCACCACCAATCCAGGACAAACCGAAGACCGCTTCTTCGGCCCCTACCTGGAGAAACTGCCAATCAACCCGGTAAATGGCTTGAACACCATCCGGTCGATGCCTACGGACTACGTCACCCCGGTCCTGAACGGTAGCACTGGGTGGGTCTATGTACCTGCAACCGGAAAGGTTTACGCAGATTTGCCAGGCGCGGATAGCCGCGGAATTACCTACCTGGAATACTAAGCACTCCTGCCTTCAAACTGTCTCCGAGACTAATCGTTACGATAATCTCGGTGGCAGTTTTTGCATGAGGTCGCAAGATCGCGGTAGTGATCCTCGAGCTGCTCCTTATCGCCTTTCTGAGTGGCTTGAAGCAGCGCGTCAGCGAACTCTGCTGATTCTTCCATCAGACGCTCGAACTCACGGTCTTCCTGGTGCTCAGCTGGCAACATTCCGGCACTATCATGGAGCAATTGAGCCAAAATCAGGGCTTCCTGAGCCACGACGATGTCAGGGTGCGTCTCTGGGGTCTCCCAACCAGCCTTGCGAATCAGCTTGATTCGGTCCCAAACACGGTCGGTCTTGGCCATCGCCGCCGGGAAATCAGCCACCGTGGCGATTGAAACCAGCTCTGGGAAGATGGTGTCTGATGGAGGTGGGGTCCAGGAGGCTACATCCCGCCACAGACCCTTGTAGTCGGGGCTAGTGCCCGCTGCGAGCATCACGGCTTCTGCCTCCTCATCGGTGCATCCAGAGACCACGCGCAACGCCAGGGCGGCTGCAGCGGGGCCACGATGCTTACCGTGGTGACAGTGGAAATAGACTGGTTTGGCGGCTTCACGCATTACGCGCTCTAGCGCCAAGGCAGCCTCGGTCGGGATGCCGTCGTAGCCGATTGGGATGTGGACATACTCCATACCGGCATCTGTGGCCCAATCGACGGCAGGCTTGGCGCTATCGACGTTAACCACCGTCTTGATGCCTAAGGTCGCCATTTCAGCGAACGCCTCTGGCCCGGAAGGCATGGCACCGGAATAAATGCCAGAACCCAAATCGAGGAAATGAGCAATCACGGTGCTCTCTATTTCCACAGGAGGGGCATATGAGGACGAAACCAGGGATCCATCAGGAATGGTATCCGTGGCTTCGTGGCTGCATGCAAACAGCAGCAAGGGGGCAAGTAGCGATGGCTTGCGAATCATGGGGTTCATGGAGCAAATCACGTGCCAGCTACACCAAGGGTTGGCCGGCACAAAGGTTCCCAAGCGGGAACACCCCCACCTGGACGGCAAAGTCTAACAACGAATGTGGATTGGGTGGGCTAGCTGGCCATCAAGGCACGTAGCTTGGCGTCGGCGGCTCCCGACTCCATCGCTTCAGCGGCCATGCCGAGGCAAGTGGCTAGATCGAGATCCTTCTCGACCACACTGATCAGCAAGGCGGCAGTCAGGCATGCTGAGCAAGTCTCGCCCCCAGCGCTACCGAGCAATGCCTGGTGCGTTGCCACCACGGCGGCCTCAAGTGGTTCTTCATGTTGCTGTTCAGGTTCGCAACTCTCGAAGAAAGCGAAATCAGCTGGACGCACTCGCAGGGGCGCCTTGATGCCATCGACTAGGCGCATGCCACGGGTCGATTCGACCACTGATGGATTGACGCTGCCTTCGACCCCTTGCACGATAAGAGCCTGACGGTGCTGAAGACTTTGGAACGCGTCGCCAGCAAGACCAAGCACGGGGCCAGGCATCGCGGCGGTGACGACTCGCGAGTTTTCAGGCAAAAGGAGTTTGGTGACGACATCCGGGATCCCGCGGATTCCAGTTTCATCTTCGATGCGCTGCAGTCGCTGCTCCCACTGGCACAGCGCCTGGGGCAGCAGTTGGCGGTGTGCCACGTGGACCTGGACGGCTTCATGGTCGTCAACGAGGCGCTGGGCCCGGCGCAGGGCGATGCGCTGCTCAAGGC
>CAZJGH010000004.1:11821-14878 GCA_964545405.1 uncultured Planctomycetales bacterium | reverse complement strand
AGGTCGGACGCCAGCAAGCAAGGCCGAATTCACCGAGCATCTCTTGGGTGTGAAGTGCGTCGCCAAGTAAAGGCCCGACCAGACGTTCCCACAAGTCCCCCGGAGTCACGCCTTCATCGATCAGGCTGGGAGCAGTCTGCAACAGGACCGGAACTCCAGCAGCTGAAGCGGCGGCGGCGGCGGCGAGCAGCATCGGCGGGCTCTTGCGCTTGCCACGCCGACTGGTCGCGACCACTACGCAACGCTCTGGCAGCTCAGGAAAATGGATACGTGAACGTGCGGCGGTGGCTGCTCCGACCAGTTCATCCGCCGTGGCTCCCTTGACGCGCATGGCGGCCAGACAAAGTGCTATCTGTGCATCGGTACCGAGACCGGCGAGCATCATCTCGAACAGATTGTGTGCGCCCTCGGTAGATAAGTTATGGATGCGACCACCGGTAATAGCACCAGAAATACGGTGCAGCAAAGGACCGAGATCGCCGTGCAAACTCAAATCTCGAGTTCCTCGTTGAAGCGTTTCAGCACCCTGGCGACGTGGCCGTTGACGCGCAAGTTGTCCCATATATGGACGATGCGGCCTGATGGGTCGATGAGGAAAGTAGAGCGCACGATGCCATAGTAACGAAAATCAGCCCGGCCTTTCTCGCGGCAAGCGCCGTATCGGATCGCTAACTTCGAATCACGATCGACCAGCAAGTCGAAACCGAGCTTTTCGGTCTTGGCGAAGTCCGCGTGGCTTTCCTGACATTCTGGGCCGACACCGATGATGACCGCGCCTTTCTTCTCGAACTCGGATTGCGCATCACGAAACTCGCGGGCCTGTGTCACGCAACCGTTCGAGCGGTCCTTGGAATAGAAATACAAGACCACCCACCGACCACGCAGGTCAGTCAAGCGGGTGCGCTCACCATGAGCATTTGGCAACGTGAAAGCGGGGGCACGTTTGCCGACGTTCAGGACAGGATTGGCCAAGTCTTTAGCAAAGAAGAAAGGGAGGAGCGATTATGCCCCTCCCTTCCCGTTCTGCCAAGCAGACAAATCAATTAGTTGTCGGCTGTCGCTTCGGGAGCATCGCTTGCTGCTTCTTCGACGACCTCAACCAACTCTTCCTCTACCGTTTCCTCTTCGAGGGCGCGTTCGATCTCTTCGACGACTTCCTCAAGCGAGTTAGGTTCACGCGGACGGATGTGCGCGAAGTAAGGCGCCGCTTCCTTGTCGTAAACGATCTTGCCGTTGACGACCGACCACTGAACGAAAGTCCGATAGTGGAACACGTCGCCGTCGCAGATGATCATGTCAGCATCCTTGCCCGGCTCGATCGAACCGATTCTGTCTTCGACACCGAGGATCTTCGCTGCATCAAGCGTTATCGAACGCAAGGCCGCATGCTGCGGCAGGCCACCACGGATGGCGAAGGCAACTTCCATAGGCAGTGTCAGCATGTCGCGACCAGCAAGACCGCCAGTCGAGATCCACCGTTGCCCAGGCAGGATCGAGAACGGTACGCCATGCTCCCAGAGGATCTTGGCGTTCTCGATCGACCAACCACTTGGTGCGTTGAGGGTCTGGTCGGCCCAGCCCTTGGCGCGTGGAGTGATGACCAGTTGTGCTCCGACGCGACCTAAACGACCGGCACAAGCCCAAGCCTCTTGCCCACCGAAGATGATCGACTGCATCGGATACTCCTCGAGGAAGTCACAGATGGACAGCAGGTCCTTCAACGAGTTGGCGTTGAAGCGTGCGACAGCCTTGCCTTGAAGCAGGGCAAGATGCTGGGCATTGATGCCTTTGGTGTCGGGAGCGTCACCGACCTCCTCGCCGGTGGCCTTATCGATTTCCCAATTGCGTACTGCACGCATGTGGTCACGCACGGTGCGCATGCTTTCACGCAACTTGCGACGTCCGCCTGGAGAGGTGCTCGAGTAGCCGAGGTTTACCCAACCGGTTTCCCCCACCAAGACACCATCGAGGGTGCCGCGAGTGAGCTTGGCCAAGCCATTGCCGGACTGGACGAACGTCAGGCCACCTGCCAGACCGAGATCGAGGTTCAACGAGAACGGATCGAAATCGTCACCGATGGATTTCCCCCTCCCATTGACGATGCCTGAAGTATCCACAGCGACCAGGCCTGGGTAGACCTGCATGCCAGTGGCATCAAGACGGCGCGAGCCTTTCGGGATACGGATCTTGGTGCCGACCTTGAGGATGCGATCGTTCTTGCACAGGACGATGCCGCGACGGATCACGCCTTCGGTGACGGTGTGGATGTCCGCACCGTAGATGGCTAAGTACGGGCTGTTGGGGTCGACCGCATTAGGGTCTTCCTCAATCACTTCTTCGACCACTTCCTCTTGCTCAGTGGTTTCTTCAACCACCTCTTCGGCGGCCTCTTCCTCTACGACCTCTTCGACTTCAGGCTCGGGAGCCGGTGGTGGATCCTGTGGGAAGGCCGCAAGTGCCGGGAGTGGGCGCTGCAGTGCGAACAACGCTACTGCGATCAAGAGTAAACGAGTGATTTCCTTCATCGTTGTTCCTCCTTCTCGGCTTTGACCCTGTCATAGACGACCTCGCCTTCAGACAGTACTTGCATCGCCTCTGACATCGGGTCGAGCGGGTCACCGCTCCAGATTACGAAGGTAGCAGGGGCTCCGACTGCGAGAGCAGTGATGCGCTCGTCTTGCCCCAAGGATGCGGCAGGTTCGATGCTCATGCCACGCAAGGCGATGGCGCGGTCGAGGCCATTGGCTACGACTGATGCGACCGACAGGCGGTAGTTACGCACGCCAGTCATGGAAGCGGAAGTCGGTGACAGCACCAACTTCTCCACCCCAGCGGCGACCAACTCGGCTGGCAAGTTGACACGCGTACGGGTGTAGGGCAAGAACGAGATGCTCGCCGGAGTATCGACCCGCAGACCAGTGGCCGCGATCTGATCGACTACCTCATGGAAGTTCTGGCTAGTGCCGTGGCGCAACACCAACTCGTATGGCAGTTCACGCTCACCGAGCAGGTCTTGCCAGTGCAACCAATCTGATGCCGACCGTAGCCAGATCTGAG
>CAZJGH010000004.1:0-11811 GCA_964545405.1 uncultured Planctomycetales bacterium | reverse complement strand
CGCTCTTGGCGCACCCAATCAACCAGCGGTTCGACGTTGGGATCGATCTTGGGCGCGACGAACTCCTTGGGTGGCTCTTGGTCACCCTTACCGTTGCCGTTGCCTTTCCCTTTGCCGTTGCCATTACCGTCGCCACCAGCTGCTGCCTTTCCACCTTCTTCGGCTTTCTTCTTGGCAGCCTCAGCTTCTTCAGCCTTCTTCTTCTCGGCAGCTTCCCAGTCAGCGCGGGCCTTCTCCCAATCGCTCTTGGCCTTGGCTTCCTTATCGATCGCCTGGTCGGCGGCTTTCAGCCCATCACGTACGAGACGCTTACTGCTGGAGCCGGTGTAGGCAAGGACCTTAAGGTGCAAGTCAGCGACCAACGGATCAGGTACACCGACTTGGTCGTCAGCCAACAACACTGATGACCGCCCAGGGATACCACTACCAGGTGCATCGACACCAAGCAGGAGAACGCCCTCTTCGAGCAGGTCCTCGGACCAGCCTTCGGCAAGCCATAACGAATCGACCGCGAGGAAACGCCCGTTACGCCCGCCACCACGGCGATCACTGATCAGGAAATCAGCATGCGCGACGACCAGCGGTGGCATCGCCACCTTGCCGCTACCACGATAGTCATGGATCTCGGCATTCTCGGGAACGACCACGGCTTGACCCATGCGTTCGATGATGCCGTCGCGCACGAGCACGGTGACATTCTTGAGCGCGTCGCCATCGAGAGTCTCGACGGTGTCAAAGCGATAGACAACGGCGCGACCTGTCGGTTCACGCTCGATGGGATCTTGCGCAACGGGCAGGGCCGGTGGCAACAGAAGTAGAAGGGAAGCGAGCATCATCAGGATTGGGGATGACCGTTAGTAGAGCTGGCCCTCATGAATGTCATAGGCGATCTCACCTTCGACAATCACTAGCTCGACAGCGGACCGCGGGTCGAGCGGTTGTCCGGTGCTGACCACTATGTCGGCCTGCAGTCCGGGAATTAAGCGGCCGACTTGATCTTCGATCATGCCTTGCCGCGCTGGGATCACGTTGATTGATTCAAGCGCGATCCAAGTGGAACAGCCGAGTCGTTCGGCCAATGTCGCCTGGTAGACGAACTCTTCCTGTGGGATCACACCGGCATCGGTCTGCACTGAGATGTCAGTGTTGCCGGTGCTTTCGTATGCCTCTACCAAGCCGCGAACTTGCCGCAGCTGGTTGAGGCTGAAGTCGAAGTTGCGTGGCCCGACGTTGAGTTGGGCGCCGAGCTCAGCGAGCTCCTTGCCGGTCATGTAACCATTGAAGCTGGCGTGGCTGACGACCACCGGGACTTGCGCCTCGAGCTGGAACATTCGCACGGTGCCGAATGTGTCACGCGCACCTGCGGTGTGGACCAGGAATGGATGCTGGTGCTGGAAGATGCCGGCGATACTCGCGAGCGACGGGTTCTCATCGAGGGTGTCGGCCTCTGCGACCTCGGATGCGCGATCCAGGTACCAACGCAACATCCACCACATGCCCATTCGTGTGCCGCCAAGGTCACCGCCACGTTCGGGGTTGTAACCCTGTGCGACTTTCACTGACCCTGGGTACTTGAGGACGACTTCCTCGACCGTGTCCTTAGCACGCAGCTTGATGAAAGTGCCTGCTCCAGAGATGTTGGTGCCCGAACCAGGAATGGCGTTGACCACGGTCACACCACCAGCGCGACCAAGTTGGTGCAGCGGGTTGTCGGCGACGATGGTATCCAGGGTGCGAAGCTCTGGATTATCGGGATGCACCATGTCATTGATGTCGCCCCAGCCACCGGTGTGGGTGTGCGAATGCAGATCGATGCCACCCGGCCATGCGTATGACTGCGGGTAATCATGATGCTCCCAACCAGCAGGAATGCTCACATCGACCTGGCGTCCGACCGTCTGGATCAAGCCATCAGCGTCGATGAGGATGCGTGCGTTGTGCACTACTTGCCGGTCCTCCATAGTCAATGCGACTCCCACATCCAACGCCATGCCGGTAGTGGCAGGGTCGCTGGTCTGCAGCAGTGCGGTGACTATCAGGGTCGTGAGCATTAGTAGCGGCGTGCGTCTTCCTCGACGTCGTAGACCTTCTTGCCATCGATCCAAACCTTGAGGACCGAGGAACGCGGATCGACCGGGTCTCCGGTCCAGGCGACCAGGTCGGCGTCGAGACCAGGAATCAAGCGTCCGGTCTGCTCTTCGATGAGCAAGGCCTTGGCTGCATTCGCGGTCATGCCGTGAAGTGCGTCAAGCCCGTCGCCAGCACCAAGACGAACACCCATCGCGGCCTGGAAAGGCAGTTCTTCCTGCGGGATGACCGGTGCGTCAGTGTTGTAACCCAAGATGATGCCTTCGTTCTCGAACCAACCTGCAGCACAGCCCATGATCTGGGAAGTCGAGCGGTCGAACCAGAACTGACGTGGACCGTTCATCACCGGCACCCCTACTTCAGCAGCGATCGAGCCGATCTTGTAGGCATCGAAAGTACCGTGGTCTATGAAGGACTTGAGGCCAAGCTCCTGCACCTGCATGGTGACGGTCATCAAAGCGACTTGATAGATCTGCGTGTGAACACTGACCGGCACCTTGCCTTGCTCGAGGCCGACGAAATCTGCCCACTTCGAATCCCATTCGGCTTCGCCATCTTGATAGGCACGTGCCCAAGCGAGACCCTTCTCAAGGGTGTCACGAGTGTTCCAGTTCATCAACGCGCGGCGTACGCCGAACGAATAACGCTCGGGATTACCTGCTTGCGCGATCTTCAATGAACCCGGAGAACGCAAGGTCATCTCCTCGACGGTATCGCCGGCAGTCTTGACCAACATCCCGAAGCCACCCATGTTCGAACCTGAACCAGGGATGAACAAGGCGGTGGTGATGCCACCCGCGATCGCATCCAACAGGTAAGGGTTATTCGGCTCAAGTACTCCAGCAGTGTGGAGTTCCGGGTTGGTGAGGAACACCGTGTCGTTCAGGTCGCGCAACGAACCGGCTACGTGGTTGTGCGGCTCGATCAGTCCTGGGACCAACCAAGCGTTGCCAAGATCGACGACCTCAATGCCTTCTGCGATCTCTGCATCGGCAGCGCGACCGACCCACACGATGTCGCCATCGCGTACCACGACCAAGCCACGGTTGATCATGCCCGCTTCGTCGGCGGTGTAGACCTTGGCAGCCTTATAGACAGTGATCTCTGAAGTGGGCTGCTGCGGGATGGCAGCGCAAGCAAGTAGAGCGGCAAGAATCATTGTTGTGGAACCTCCCGACCATTGACGAAGACCGTTTCGACGCGGCTCCTGAGGTCGAATGGATGACCGTTGAAGACGACCAGGTCGCCATCGAGACCGGCTTGGACACGACCTACGCGATCGGCAATGCCGAGCATGTCAGCGGCGCCGGACGTGAGGCCAGCTAAGGCTTGTTCGCTGCCGAGGCCATAACGAGTAGCCATCTGCAGGACACTCGGCAGGAAACGACCGCCGATGACTGCGTTGGACTGGAACGCGACGTTGATGCCGGCAGCGCCTAGTTCAGCAGCTGGCACGAAATCGCGGTTGTCCTCGCGTTGGGTGACGGTCGGCGAGACCAATACGCCGGTGTTGTTGTCGCGCAACAACCCAGCGACCTCGAGGGCTTCCTCTGCGTACATCAGATGCATCGGCAGTTTGGCTTCCGCGAAGGCGTTGATCGCTTCGGTGATCTCATCCTGACGTGATGCAGCGACCACAGCGACTGCACGACCTTCGTACAAGGCGCGCATCCCTTCCAAAGCCCAGTTGATCGTAGGTGGCTGAGGACCTTCTTCGACCTTAGCTTTCTTGCGTGCTACCGGTGCGGCGCCAGCTTCCTCGATCTCGGTACGGACCATGGTGAACTCGACCGAGCCCATGCCGGCAAGCTCGACCTTCACCGACATAGAGTCAGGTGAGTCGATCACGCCGTCAATCATCACGTTGCCTACTTCAGTAGGAATCTCGATGTGGATGGTGTCGTTCTCGAAGGTGCCTTCAGTCTCGAAGGTCTCACCGGATGGATCGTCTGGAGAACTGAGGATCGCGGTGATGCGCGTGCCTTCGTGGTGGAAACGAACGTTGATGTTCACCGGCTCCGGCAACATCTCATGCTCGATGGTGCCTTCCCACAATCCGTTTACAGGGTCGACAGGCTTGGCCTGCTCCTCCTCCTCTTCGACTGGGGAATCATCCTCTTCCTCTTCGACGACTTCTTCCTCTACGGCCGCGGCTGACCCTTGAGCCAAGCGCAGACGCAGTTCCTTCTCTCGGGTGATGCGATCATCAGCCTTCTTTGTGGCCTGCTCGCCCTCCCACTTGGCCCGTTCCTCACGGTACTTGACCCACTTATCAGCGTAGCCTTTACCGCTCTTGAGTTGCTTAGCCAAGCTACCGCGCGCGGCGGCGTGGTCGTTGTTGCGGTTGTTGAAGAACACCACATTGCGATCAGCAAGTGAACCAGGAGCAGCCGGGGTCACAGCAGTCTTGACGATCGATGCGCGCGTGCCGGTTGGCGCGAGCGACTTGGGACCCAAGACCATCGAGGTGATGCCTGCTTGGGCAACCGGACGCCACATCTCCGAGAAGAATGAGCCATCGGTCAAGGCGCCGACGTCGACGCGATCGTTGAAGCGGCTGGCGCCACCTGTGCCAAGGAAGCCACGGCTATCGATGAAGCCTGGCGTGATGTGGGAATCAGGGCCAGCATCTACGACGCGAGCGCCAGCTGGATGTGGAACCGACTGACCGGCTGCGATGATCTTGCCGTCTTCAAGGAGGACTTCTACCCCACCTGAAATCGGTGCGCCATCACCGGTCCACAAGGTCCCTGCACGAACCACGACTGCATCGGTCTCGAGGTTCTCGACTGCATCGCGTGCCCAGACCTTCGAACCTTCGATGTAGACCGAGCGGACCGAACAGGCGGGATCAAGAGGAGCTGCATCAAGGACCAGGAAGTCGGCGTCGAGGCCAGCCTTCAAGCTGCCGACCCGATTGCCGACACCAAGCATCCGTGCTGGTGCCGCGGTGATGCCGCGCAAGGCAGCTTCTTCACTGAGCCCAGAACCGACAGCCTTGGCAGCCGCTTCAAGTAGCCATGTCCAACGGCCGTAACGACCAGGACGTAGGGCGACCAGAGCGTTGGATTCAAGACCTTCCATCTGATCGGCAGCTGGTGCCTGCCAATCACGATTCAGTTCCGGCATGGAACTGAACAACGGCACTTCCATCAACACGGCGACATCGGCGCCATTGAGGACTGCGCTGATCTCGTCGCCAGTCGCTTGGCTCATACCATCAAGCACCACCCGCCGGCCCCATTTGGAGCCGAGCTGCAATGCTGAGGCGGCCTCGTCGGCAGTATCGACCACCAAGCGCAGCACACTGTCAGAACTACGATAGGCATTCAAGCCTTCGAGGTTCGGGTGGCTAGATGCCTCGGCACTGTCCAAGGCTCCCCACGCATCGCGCAACGCCAGCATCGCGCCAGGGCGCGAGTTAGGTGCCTGATCGATTGCCGGCAGCAGAGGGTTCTCGGCCGTCGGTGGCATCGGCGGACGGAAGTAGTCCGGTGGGTTCCAGGCTGCGGTCGTCAAGTTGACACGCAGGTCTCCTTGAGCAAGCAACATGCGGTTATCACCAGCAGACTTCACCACCGCTCCACGCCCACCGATCAGGCGCGCCCGGTCAGGTGAGAGGTAATAGGTAGTGATGCCGCGTTCCATCAGCTTGGTCGTGTTCGCCCAAGGATCGAAGGAATCGGCCGCCAACAAGTGAGAGGCCATCGACCGGTCACCTTGACCGGCGTTGCCTTGCACGGTGCTATCGGCAGCGACCAGGCCTGGAGCGAGGTGCGCCTCGCCGAGCTCGACCACCGGAATCAACGGTGGCAATGCGGAAGGGTTATCGAGAACCGCGACCACCTTGCCGTCTTGGACGATCATGTAGCCGTCCTCGACAACGCCGTTGGTGGTGGCGGTATGAATCGCAGCCGCGTGATAGGCGACTGCCGCACCTTCACCCTTGAGGGTGATCATGTCCGGACCTTCCGGTCGCGGATCGGGGTCGCCGTACAAGGTAGCCGCCGCGACAACCGCAGCTCCACCTATGCCGGCCAGGAGGAATCTAGCTAGCTTCACTTGAGGCGACCCTCCTCGAGACGCTGCAGACGTTGGTCTTCAGTGCGGTCGTAACTGTTCACGCCGCGGATCCAGACTTCCAGGACGTGAGCATCAGTCGCAAGTGGGTCCTTGTCGAACACCACGAAGGTGCCATCGGCGTTCTCCTGGAAATCGCCGAGGTCGGAATCCAAGCCCCACAGGTGAGCAGGGTTGGTGGTGACGGCTGCGAGTGCTACCGAGCGTGGCAGGCCCTCGCGGACGCACATGGCGGCTTGGTAAGCCAGACGATCGGGGCCCATGCGGTTGGAGACGCTGGAGATGGCGAACACCACACCAGCTTCATGCAACTTGGTCGGGGCGAAGGTCTTGATCTCCTTCCAGCTGACCGGGTCACGTTCGACGTGCCACAGGTCTCCTTCGATGACGACCGGGCGGCCCATCTCTGCGAGCAGGTCGGAAGCCTTCCAGGCACTGGAAGAAACCACGATGACGGCGTTGGCGAGCAGGTTGTGCTCGGTAAGCCAAGTGTTGGCGTGCATCACGTCGGATGCGGTCGGGGCCGAAACCCAAATGCGCTCTTCGCCATTGAGGAGACGCACCATACCGCGTTGAGCATCATCGAGATCCTCCTCGGAAATCAACTCCTTACCTGGGAAGTCGTCGCCGAAACGAACGAAGCCACCGGCGCTATCCCATGAATCGCCGTCGTCGGTGTCGTCGTCGTCGTCATCACCGGCCGTCTTGCGGGCGGCCTTGGTCGCCCCCACGTCGATCAACTTGCGCCCCACAAGACGAAGGTCACGGTCGAGCTTGCCGAAGGTCTCGCGCAACTCAGCAAGTTGTGCGCTGCGGCTCCAACCACTCTTAGGGCCGATGGCGACCTTCATGCCCATGCCATCGTCAAGAGTCATCTGCTCGACGGTCATCCCTGCTGGCGCGACGACGCGGCCGACACCACCGATCACGGTGTTGTTTCCAGGGATGATGCCGATGGCGACAGTGCCAGCGCGCAGTGAATCCTCGAAGAAGAACGAGACCGGGTCGATCGAATCCTTCACATCGAGGAAGGGTGCGACCGGGACGTTCTCGTTAGCGCGGTCCATGCCTCGAGAAGCGTGAGCCTCATGGAAGCCGGGGAAGACCACGGCATCCGGGTACTCGTTGAGGATGACATCGAATGGGATCTCGATATCGGCACCACCCAGAGATGAGATGCGACCGTTCTCGACGATCATTGTGCCGTTTTCGATGATGGAGCCATCTGCCTTCATTAGCTTGCCCGCACGGACAGCGACGTTACCTCCCTGCGCGAAGGCGGGAGCGGAAAGCAGAAGAGTGGTGAGAAGAAGTGCTGGAGTACGCATGCTCGGGACTATTCCTGAGGACGGTTATCGACAACGATGGCGCCGTCGAGGATCACGAGAAGAGGTTTTGAATCTGCGGCGAGGGGATCGCCAGACCAGAGAACTAGATCGGCATCGAAGCCGCTGGAGATTTGACCGAGTTGATCACCCATGCCGCACAATGTCGCGGGGCGTGAAGTGATCGACGCGATTGCATCCGTCGGCGCCATGCCCCAGCGAACTGCGGAGCGGGCCTGATGGATGAGACTTGATTCGGAGAGGGATTGGTCGTGCGATTCGGCACCACCAAGGCTCAGTTGAACGCCGCCGGCTTGAAGCAGGGCTGGCAGTGCCGGAGTGGAACCACGACCTTCGGAACGGCGACCGCTGGCGAAACCGTATGCGGTGGCGTAACGAGGGGCGAGCAGCACCAACATGTCGAGGCTGAAATCATTGAGCTCGAAGGCTCCGGTCTCCTCGTGGAAGGTAGGAGCACCCTCTTCATGGTCGTGCAGGTCTTCACAGCAGACCGCGGCCGGGGCAGCGAGAGCCTTGAGTTCCGCTTGGGTCGGTCCGATCGACACTGCGCGGCGCAGTGAGTCGTATGCCGGTCCACAAACCACTGGCACGTCAGCCGCTGCCAATTCCTTGGCAAGAGCGTGACTCTCGGTTGCTTCCTCGATGATCAAGTTGGGCCACTCGAGTTCCTTCTGAAGGCGCAAGGCGGTCTCGACATCGTGAGCGCGACGAGCTTGAACACGCAGCGGAATCTCGCCGCGTAGAGCTGAAGCAAGTACTTCCAAGTCGGCGTCGTAGACCGGCAAGCCTTGTTCACGTGCCTTCATGTAGTCCTTGGCGCGATAGAAATCGCGGCGCACTACCCAGACCGTACCCATGCGGGTATTCGGACGACGAGCGTTGAAGCTGTTGGTGTACTGACCGGAAGGAGTGTAGTTGCCACGGGAAGGGTCGCCACCGAGGGTGACCTTCAAGCCAGCACTATCGTTCAGGACACGTGCGGCGCTGTCGGCGAACAGGTCGGTCGGCTGACCACCGCTGGTCTTCACGAAAGCACCGATACCACCGATCACGTTGAGGCTGTCAGGTGACAAGTAGGCGGAAGTGACGCCGAGAGCCAAGGCGTTGCGGAACGAATCGCCATCGAGGTCGGCACAATCCGCAAGCCGCAGGGAAGCCGTAACTTCGCGGGACTCCTCCAAGGTGGCATTACCTACCCCCATGAACGAGAAGCCATCGACCAGGCCGGGTGTGAGGGTCGCGCCATCGACGTGAATCGCGCCATCGCTGACGCCAGGGCCGACCGACACGATCTTGCCATCCTGAATCACGACGACCGCGTTCTCGATCACTTCGCCGTTACCGACGTGCAAGCGATCTGCCGCGATAGTCAGCGGCTCTTGAGCAACCGGTACGGCTGCACAAACCAATGTTAAGGCTGAAAGAAACATTACTTGTCCTCCGGCGCTGACGCGCGGTAAACAGTCTTGCCGCCGATCATCACCGACTGCACCGATGCGGCGGCATCTAGTGGGTGTGCAGTCCAAAGCACCAAATCGGCTCGTTGGCCGGAGCTGATGCTGCCGAGCTCGCCATCCATGCCGAGCATCTTGGCGGGATTCGAAGACACCGCCGCCCATGCAGCACCGGGGTCGCCGATGAAGCGGGACAGGGACATCGCGGAAGTCCGCAGGGAGTTCCACTCGCCATTGCCGCCACGTGAACCGAAAGCGAAACTCGTGCCGGCCTTATGCAGGCGCTTCCAAGTCTCGGCGCGACGAGCGACCGTGCCGTTCCCGAAGGTAGGCACTCCAATCAGTTGACCAGCGACAGCACCACCGAAACTGGCGACGTCACCCCAGACAACCAGGCGAAACTGATTGCTCTTGATGCCACTGATGATGTCGTTGGCTGCCTTGACACCCTCGCTATTCTCGACGAAGAACCAGGCGGCGTTGTCGGCATAATCGATGCCGGAGACGGTGAGTTCCTGGTTGAGGCGCTCGATAGCGCCAGCAGTTGAAGTCGGGCCGATACGGTTATCGCGAACCGACGACTGCAGCAGCGAGGCGATCTGGCGACTGGAGCCGGCTAGCACACGAGCCGAACGATCATCGCCACCGGTTGAAACAACAGTCCCCCATCCGGACAACACGTTGGTCGGGTCGGGAGTGACATGGACGGTGGTTACTCCACGCTCAAGCATTGCCTGCCAAGCTGGGTTATCGAGATCCAAGCCATCTAAAGCCAGCAGGTCTGGGGTGGCAGCGACTGATTGCTCGGTCAGGAAGCGGTCAGCTCCACGACCAGTGAAGCAATCGATCATTCCAGGAGCTAGCACTCCGTCGAGGCGAACTTCCATGCCCGATGCTGATGGAGCGGCTGCGACCTCGACAATCTTGCCGTCCTTGATGACGACAGCCATGCCTTTTTGCAGGCTTCCGTCCTTGGCCACGATGGCATCAGGACGCAGGATGGTGGTTTGCTGTGCTGGCATCGCTGCCGGTGCACAACCAAGAAGCAGGGTGGCGGAAAGAAGCATCGCTACTTCGGCTTATGGGCTTTCATTGGGGCAGATGCATCGAAGGGACTAGTGCCTTCGAACAGGATCATGGTGGCGCTATTGCCACGATGTAGAGTGCCGTAGTCATCTAGACCCAGCAGACTGGCTGGCACCACGGTTAACGAGTCCCAGACCTTGTTTTTGTCGCATCCGGCGGCGACAAGCTCACCAGCACGAGTAATCATCAGCATGTGCAAGCCTTCTGCACCGCCGCTGGCCAAGGCCACTTCAACTCCGCCCTCAGTAAGGGTAGTGAAGCGTTTGGCGAGACTGCGCTCGGCGTTGGGAGCTGCATGGGCGTCATCCGCCAGTGGCAGGATCACGGCAATCTCAGCCTTGCGGAGATCATCAGCGAGGATGTCAGCATCACCGCCTCCGACTATCAGTAAGTCAATTGCGTATTCCTTCTTCAGCCCCATAACACGGCGAATATCTGAAACGCTGTCGGCGTGAACACGGACCTGATACTGGCCGTCGATGGCACCGAGGATTAAGTCTCTCGCTTCGCTGGACTGTGGCTCCTTCGGATACTTGGGGCGTTTTGGAGCCTTGGGCTCTTTCGGAGCATCCTTGTCACCATCTTGCGCTTGACCACCTTCCTTCTCGGCTTCCTTTTCGAACTCCTTCTTGTCAGCGATGTACTTGGTCAGCTTCTCCTCGTACTTCTCGAGGTCCTTCGCATACTTCTCCATCGCTTCGTCGTGGTCATCCCATGAATCGCGCCAATCGTTAGCCTCTTCGAAGACCTTCTCGAGCTCATCGATCATGAATGTGCGATCAAGGCCACTGTTGCCTTGGGCACCCACCGCGAACTCAAGTGCCCCACTTCCGACGGCTTGTGGCAGATCTAGATTGGTGAATTCAGCTGAGATCCCGACTCCGCGCCGCCAACCATTGCGCCCGGCCGACATAAACACTGCTGCCACACCAGCTTGGCGCGCGGCAAGTACCTGACTGACGAGCAGTTCATCTTCGTTGGCTACTTGCATCGGCAAGGAATCGCGCAGCTCCTTGGTGGCGCCCGACCGCCGATCTTGGGTGTAGCCAGCTGGAACCATGGTAGTCCAGGCATCAACCAAGCCTGGTGCGAGGTAACCATCGACCTTGATTAACTTGTCGATGCTTTTCTTGCCCAGCATGCTGGTTCGTTCGACACGTTGGTCAGTGGAACTCACCCACACGACCTTGCCCTCACTTACCTTCACGAAGGCTGGTTCGATGTGGACACCAGGTGCCACCCAAGCACCATCGGCCTGGATTACGTAGGTTCGGGTATATCCTGAATCTTGAGCCTGGAGTTGGCCGGAAAGCAGGATGGGAAGGCTGCATAAAGCAACCAGCATTGCGCGGGGATTCACGATTAGCTTTTCGGTAAGAGCCGAAGGGGACTTACGGGTTCTGCCATCCTACGATTGGGGTACTCATTCGACAGGCGATTATCTACACTATCTTTCATGGAGGGCCACTCCACCTACGCCTCAATCCACCCCACGGCCACTGTTTCGCCAGGGGTAGAAATTGGCCTAGATGTTGAAATCGGGCCTCAAACGGTAATTGAAGCTGGTGCCGTGATAGGCGACGGCTGCCGCATAGGCCCTTTTGTTCATATCCTGGGCCGCACAGAAATCGGTCCGCGCTGCAAAATTAGTGCGGGTACCGTGCTTGGAGGCGAACCACAGGATGACAAGTACAAGGGTGAGCGGTCCATAGTTAGGATTGGCGCTGACTGTCATTTCCATGAACACGTAACCGTCA
>CAZJGH010000003.1:0-30930 GCA_964545405.1 uncultured Planctomycetales bacterium | reverse complement strand
TCCGAAGAGGATCAAGCCGAGCAGTATCGTTACAAGAAGGGCGCCAAGAAGGTCGCCAACGATATCGAGCGCAAGATGACCCTGAACAACAAGCGCGTCGATGGTCGTGATGGCAAGGACATTCGCCAGATCGATATCGAGACTAGCTTGCTGCCGCGTGTACACGGTTCGACCTTGTTCACTCGCGGTGAGACCCAGGCGATCGTCGCGACCACCTTGGGTTCGGTCGATGACGAGATGTTCATCGACGGCTTGAATGCAGAGAAGACCAAGAACAAATTCTACCTGCACTACAACTTCCCACCGTTCTGTACCGGTGAAGCCAAGATGCTGCGCGGTACCTCGCGTCGTGAGAAGGGCCACGGCAACTTGGCCGAGCGCGCACTGCGCCCGATGTTGCCTGATCACCAGGACTTCCCTTACACCATCCGTATCGTGTCTGACATCACCGAGTCGAACGGCTCGTCATCGATGGCTTCGGTCTGTGGCGGTTGCCTTTCCATGTTGGATGCCGGTGTGCCGATGAAGGCTCCTGTAGCTGGTATCGCCATGGGATTGATCATGGACGAGGAGACTGGCCAGTACAACATCTTGTCTGACATCCTCGGTTCCGAAGACCACCATGGCGACATGGACTTCAAGGTCACCGGTACCGCCGACGGCATCACTGGTCTGCAGATGGACATCAAGGTCAAAGGCTTGAGTGCCGAGATCATGTCCGAAGCGATCGGTCAGGCTAAGGAAGGTCGCTTGCACATCTTGGGCAAGATGGCTGAGGGATTGGATGGTGCACGCGAGAGCATCTCGCCTTACGCACCTGCCAACAAGTCGATCAAGATTCCAGCCGAGAAGATCGGTTTCGTGATCGGCCCTAAGGGTGCGAACATCCGCGAGCTCCAGGAGACCTTCGGTGTCAACGTCAACATCATGGATGACGAAGGCAACGTACAGGTGTCCGGTACACCGGTCGAGAATGTCGATGCCTGCATCGAGCGCATTCGTCAGCAGACTCGCGTGATCGGCATCGGTGAGCGTTTCACCGGCAAGGTGACGGGAGTCAAGGACTTCGGTTGCTTCGTCGATCTGGGTGGCGGACAAGAAGGCATGTGCCACATCTCCGAGCTGGATGTCGAGCGTACCGAACAGGTCGAAGACGTCTGCAACGAAGGTGATGAGTTGGATGTCATCGTAGTCAACGTCGATGAGCGTTCCGGCAAGATTCGTTTGAGTCGCCGCATCGCGATGCTGCCAGAGGACGAGGTCGAGGAAGCCATCGCTGCAGCCTCTCGCCCTTCACGCCCAGCAGGGCGCGGCCGTGACGACCGTGGCCGTGGCCGTGGTCGTGATGACCGTGGTGGTCGTGGCCGTGGCCGGGACGACCGTGGCGGCCGTGATCGTGACCGCGGACGTCGCGAAAGGGTCTAGATCCGCCTGAGTCCGTTCCACGGACAACTTTGGGGACAAGTTCATTTGTGTGAACTTGTCCCTTTTTTTGACTATATGTTGTGTCCTGTTACAGGAATCCTAGGAAATTGCCGAAAAATGGCGGTTAATGAGGAAATTACTGCAAATATTCTTCCGGATGACGCGTTAGAAGAATACACTGGACGCTGGTTCCTAGATAAGAACATGAAAATCGCCTTACTTACTCTCCTTTTCGGACTCGTAACCTTCTCCTTTGCCGCCCCGGCGGTGTTGGCTGATGCGGAAAATTCCGTCATCACCATGGAAGAGGTAAAACTTGACCGGGCTAAGGTGCGCTATGGCAATGCTTCCAAGTTCGATGTCAAAGGCACTGCTGCGGTCGGAACTGTCCGATCAACTGACGTATATGACGAGATCCCTGCCTACAAGACCATCAAGAAAGAGGGTGTTGAGAAGGGTAGTGCGCGTTACAACAAGCTGATTGGCCAAGCCACCAAAGCCTACAAGGCAGCCTTGAAGAAGGTCGCTAAGGACAAGAGCTACGTGCTCATCGTCGAAGAGGGCGGCATATCTGGTTACACTAACGTGACCGATGCAACCTCTGACATCATCGCGGCCCTCTAGGGAAGCAACCCTGGGCACCTCAACCAACAGATACCGCCGGCTAACCTCGCGGTTCCGGCCCCTCTTGTTGGCGCTGCTGGTCGGCTCCTGCTCATCCTTTTTCGGTGAGCGCGCTGAGCCAGTAGATGCCGCTGGTGAGCCCATTCAAGAGGAGAGTGTCGGGGTAGAACCTGAGTTCGCTGGTCCCATCAGTTTCGAAGAGGAGTTCCCCTTCGTGCGCATGATGGACCACCTTGATGGTACCTACACCGCGATCGCTACCATCCCGAAGGGTAGCTCCCCAGATGTCACAGCCAGCTTGCTTGCATACGCCCCATGTCTCCAAGGCGAGAATGCGACGGCTACAGTCGAAGCGAAGCCCAACGGCGGATTCGTCTTCAATGGTCCCAACACAGCTTGGAGTGGAGCAGGCAAGTTCGACCCTGTCGAGGACCTGCTGCTCGTCACCGGCACTGAGGACGAGATTCGCGAGATATTCTCCATCATCGACTTGTGGTTCAACTCAGGGCCACAGATCGAGATCCAGATGGAGGTGTTCGAGACCCGTCGCAGCGATGCCTTCCAGCGTGGTGTCAATGCCTTGAGCGGCTTACCGCTTTTCGAAGACGCCCAGAACAAGACCTTCCTGCGTGCCATCGGGGGGTCGTTCCCGATCACCGATGCTGCAGGATCGTTCGAGATCGGCCTGCTTGATTCATCCTTCCAACTCGATGCAGTCTTACAATTGTTAGAGACCGAGGGCTGGGTCGACATCCTTTCGCGTCCGCGTATCGTGACCCGCAATGGCGTCGCCGCGACCGTGGAGTCGACCGAGAATATCCCGTTCCTCGAGATCGCGAGTATCACCGTCAACGGGGTCGCGACCTATAAGGTCGGCAAGAACCCTGTCGGGATTACCATGAACGTGACTCCGTTCCTGGTCGGTTCAGACACCGTGCACCTAATCATCGACGTGAACGTGTCACGTGTGGCTGGTACTTTCGATATCAGCGCCACAGGCACCGCCAGTATCGAAGCACCCTCGACCACTACGCGTAAGGCGAAGACCGAGGTCTATGTGCGTAACGAGGAATCCGTGGTGATCGGCGGTATGGTGTTGACAGGGGAAACCGTCAACGAAAGCAAGATTCCACTGCTCGGTGACCTGCCACTTGTCGGCTGGATGTTCTCCTCGCGAGAGACCACCGATGACAAGACTGAGGTCTTCTTCGTAATCAAGCCGATTCTCAAGCCGCGCCCATCCATCGAGCAGTTCGGAGACCTCTTCGATCCGTTCGCTGAAGAGGCTGCCGGCGAGTAACTCCCTGTCGACTGGGGAAGGAACTCCCTGGCCGCCACGTCGGAATCGGTGAGCTCGTCGGGTATCCTTGTACCCGCTTTGATTTTGCGCCCCTCCAAACGATTCGCTGCAAGTACCACCACCCGTCGTGGTGAGCGCGGCGTCGTGCTGATCCTGACGCTGTTCGTGCTGTTCCTGGTCATCGCGCTGATCGCACAGCTGACTCTTGGCGCCGAGGTGGCTCATCAGGCGACAATGAACCGCAGCAATCGAGTACGCATGCGACTGGCGATTCGCTCGGCCTCTGAGGAGATACTCACGATGATCGCCGACGATGCTGCAGGTGAGTCGTCAGGCGGGCTCGGGAGCGCTCTGGATGGCGCCAGCGGCATGGGTGACATGTTAGGCAGCGGGGCGGATTCCGGGTTCGGCAACACCGGCAATGGCGCTGATGGTGGTGATGCCGATGCCGAAGGCGAGGAGGGTGGTGAAGAAGAGGATGCCAGCAACTCCGACTCCTTCGAGGATTCCTGGGCACGGCCGCTGCGAGTGATGATGGACGACATTGAGGTCATCACCTTCGTCCAGGACGAGAACTCGAAGTTCAACCTGCATCTACTGCTGGTCGAGGATGAGCTCGAGGCCGAGGAGAACTTCCAACGTGCAGTGCGGATCCTCGATTACATGCGCGACGACATGGACGGCGACTTGGGTGAACTGGATGCGCGCATCATCGTCGACGACATCATGCGCTGGTTACAGGTCGGCAGCCGTAGTTCCGACCTTCCACAGATGCCACGCCACTCCCTCGATGATGAGGATGAGTACACCATGTTCTCTTCCCTAGAGGAGTTGATGCTGCTCAAGTCGGTGCCACCTTCGTTGTATTACGATCGTCTCGATGACAACGAGATGATCGCGCCTGGCATCGAGACCGTCTTCACCATCTGGACGACACCGACCTTCGATGGCGCCGGAGCTGCAGCCCTTGATGCCGATGCAGCGCTGACTTCCGACAGTACTTCAGGTGACTCGACTGGTGCTCCCACCGGGGATACCAGCCAGCAGCCCAGCAGCGGTGATTCAGGTATCGGTTCCGGCCTTGGCGAGAACGGTGAAGACGACACCACCACCCAAGGTGAGGGTGGCATGGAGGGGGTGCTTGAAGGCGATCCGCCAATGGGCACCAAGATCAACATCAACACGGCTCCGCGGGCGGTCATCGAAGGATTGTTCGCCTCGCATGAGCTTGCGCCAGTCAAGGTCACCGCTCTGCTCGAGTGGCTGGAAGAAGTCGATGAAGAGGCACTCGAGGAACAGGAAAATGCCGACGAGGATCCTGAAGACGCGGAGTTGCGTCAGACCCTTTATGGCGAGCAGGATCATGAGCCGAAGCAGTTCCTGAACAGCCTCGAGGAGATAGCCGAGGTCGATGGCTTCGGGCAGGAAGAACTAGATGAGGAGACCCAAGCCAAGCTTCAAGAGCTTGTCAGCGTTCAATCCGATGTGTTCTCGGTCTACGTCTATGCCACGCGCAAGATTCAGCCGGAATGGCAACCTGAGCGTCGTTATCAAGAGGCTCCAGGCCACACCATGAGGATGCGCGCGGTCGTCTGGCGTCGAAATACTGCCGATGGCGTGAAGTTGGTCTTCCTCGAGCCATGGCACGAGGTGCCATACACTCGTTGGCGGATTCCTACCTTCCAGCGCGACCTGCCGGCTTTTGAGGCCCCGCGATACTACTGATCGCCTCGAGTAGGGCAATCCTCTCTGATGTGGGGGTGAGCATCCTCAGCACCACCTTGATGTCGCGAGCTGACTGGCGATGTCTTGCGCTCGCTCCATCAACCGCTACTGCACTGAGCAGCCGGGCGGTTCTACGCTTCAGGTCGATCTGAAATTGCTCGCTGGTCAGGCAACTGACCAGCGCCGTGTTCAATAGGCGGGTCAGCCGACGCGATCCACAGATTTGCGCACCCCTATTCAGCTGCCCACGTGGCCCACCCTCATGTAGATATCGCTCAGCCCAATCCAGCAGGTGCGGCGGGATATCCAGGGCGATGGCTGAGTGGTTTGCTGGTGATGGGGAAACGAGGAGGCCTGAAAGGAGTTCGAAGCTGTGGCTGGGGTGCCGCCACTCGCGCTCAAATTCCTGATAAAGAACGCGCCTGAGGCATGCCTGTATGGCTCCCTCCGAGCCAGGGTGGTCTTCGAGTTCTAGCCAGAGGGCACCCGCGATACTCTCCAGGATGTCCTGTGGGTGGCCTAAGCAATAGCCGCGGGGTAATCGCTGCTGCCACCGGCGTACTCCAGTGACCAATTCTGACCAACTTTCGGTCAGCGTTTCGGTGGCGGGGGAACTGTCTTCGGCAGACATTTTTCCACTCTAGCGCAAGATTCTCTGGAAGCGGTGGCTAACACTTGCCATCCTGGGAGGTGAGGGGACAATCTCCTCTTCCGCGCACCGCGAACACCCGCACGCTCATGCCCTCCACAGCAGTAATCGGTCTCCAATGGGGAGACGAAGGAAAAGGAAAAGTCATCGATAGCCTAGCTGCCGATGCTGATCTAGTAGTCCGCTTTGCCGGCGGCAACAATGCCGGTCACACGGTTTGGGTCGGTCAGGACAAATACGTCCTCCACCTGATTCCCGGTGGCATCCTGCACGAAGGAAAGGTCAACCTTATTGGCCGCGGCGTGGTCGTGAACCTCGAAGCCTTGATCGAAGAGATCGATGGCTTGAAGGAACGTGGTGTGCCGGTCGAAGAACGCCTGCGAATCGACGGTCGTGTTCACGTGATCTTCCCGTATCACTGCCAGATCGATGGCCTAGTCGAGACTTGGCGAGGCGAAGGTCGCATCGGCACCACTGGCCGCGGCATCGGCCCAGCCTACTCCGACAAGGTCTCGCGCACCGGCATTCGTCTGGCCGACGTCTTGCATCCTGAGACTTTTGAGGCTCGCTTGAAGGCAGCTTTGGCGGAGAAGACCGCCATCATGTCGAAGGTCTATGGGGTCGAGCCCGAGTCCTATGAAGGCCTGTTCGAGACAACTCGCGCGCTCGCTGAACGTCTGCGTCCGCTAGTCGTCGATGGTGGCGAACTCGCTCGCAGTGCACACCAACAAGGCAAGCGCATCCTGTTCGAAGGCGCACAAGGCGTGATGTTGGATCTCGATGCCGGCACCTATCCTTACGTCACTTCATCATGGACAGGTGTTGCAGGTATCGCCGGTGGGGCAGGATTCCCACCTAACCGCATCGATCGTTCGTTGGCGGTATCCAAGGCATACTGCACTCGAGTCGGTGAAGGTCCGTTCCCGACCGAGTTGTTCTGCGCCACAGGACAGCAGTTACGTGACCAAGGCAATGAATACGGTGCCACTACCGGTCGTCCCCGCCGTTGCGGCTGGTTCGATGCCCTGCAGGCACGCTACTCATGTGCACTCAACGGATTGGATGGCGTATTCGTCACCAACCTTGATGTCCTGAGTGGTTTCGAGGAGCTCAAGGTGTGCGTGGCCTATCGCCTGCCTGATGGTAGCGAGGTCACTGATTTCCCGGCCGAGTTCAGTACCGTCGGTGAGATCGAGCCTGTCTACCACACCTTGCCAGGGTGGAGTGAAGACATCACTGCGGCCACATCCCTTGACGACCTGCCGCCTGCATGTCGTGATTACGTCGCCTTCATCGAACACCAGATGCGAGTCCCGATCGTAAGCCTTTCGGTCGGCCCCGGACGCACCCAGATGTTCACCTGCGATTCCGCCCAAGCGCCGGCTTGACAGCGCATGACCGAAACTCCTAAGCCTGACTTTCCAGTACCGCGTCACGTCGGACTGATCATGGATGGCAATGGGCGTTGGGCACGTCGTGCAGGCTTGATTCGTTTGCGTGGCCATGAGGCCGGCATCGATGCGGTGCGTGATGCCGTCGAGGCGTCAGCGGAATGGGGAATCGAGAACCTGACTCTTTATGCGTTTTCGGTCGAGAACTGGCAGCGCCCACGCGCTGAGGTCAATGGCCTGATGCGGTTCCTGGAGAAGTTCCTGCGCCAAGAGAAGGACGCCTTGGTACGTGATGGGATTCGTTTGCGTGTCCTGGGCAGGGTTGCCGACTTGCCAGAAAGTGTGCAGCAACAGATCCAGGATGTCGAGGCTGCTACCGCGCAAGGCACCAACATGACTTTGCGCTTGGCCTTGTCTTACGGTGGGCGTCAGGAACTTACCGACGCGATTCGCAAGCTCGCCGCGGATGTCGCAGCTGGGCGTTTGGCGGTCGATGATATCGACGCCACCACAATCGAGAGCAACCTCTATGACCCGGAGATGCCGGATCCTGACCTGATCATCAGGACCGCTGGGGAAGTCCGTCTGTCGAACTTCCTCCTATGGCAGGCATCCTATGCCGAGTTCCATTTCCTGGACATCTTGTGGCCAGAGTTCCGGCGCGAGCACTTGTTGGCTGCCCTGCGAGATTATGATGGTCGGGTACGTCGTTTCGGCAAGGTTCTGAAGAAGGATCCGGCCGTCGAGGGGCATAGCGCATGAAAGACTTGAAACAACGCCTGGGCTTCGGATCGATCCTGGTCGCCGCGATAATCGGCTTGTTCCTGTTGGACCGCGATTACTTGCCGGGCATTGCCCTGTTGGTGCTGGGGCTGTTGACCTTGGCAGCACAGCAAGAGTTCTATGGCATGCTCGAGCGGCATGGCAAGTTCGCTCGACGTGGACATGGTCTGCTGTTCGGCGCGGTCACCCTCGCTGCCGCCTGGTGGCCACGCGAAGGCCCTTCATACGCATACCCGTTGATGATCGGAATGATCGTCTATCTGTTGATCATCGAGATCCTTGGTCGCACTCCGAAGGATGCACCATCTCGTATCGGCACGACCTTGCTCGGCTGGATGGTGGTGCCTTTGCTGCTCAGTTCGGCGGTCCACATCCGCGGCTTCGAGAAGGATGGTTGGGATTGGCTGATGATGCTGATCGTGTGCTGTAAGGTTGGTGACAGCTCGGCTTACCTAGTCGGCAGCGCTTTCGGTAAGCACAAGTTGATCCCTGAGGTCAGCCCCAATAAGTCTTGGGAGGGCGCGATCGCTTCGGTCGTCGGCTCCCTCATCGGTGCTGCGTTGGTAATGGAATGGGCGTTCGGTGGACGCATCGAGGCTTCCATCTGGATTCCAGCGGCACTGATCACCAACGTCGGCGCACAGTTCGGCGACCTTGCCGAGAGCCTGCTGAAACGCGGTTGCGAGACCAAGGATTCCGCCTCCACGGTGCCGGCGTTCGGAGGCACCTTCGACATGGTCGATTCTTTTTTGATTGCCGCGCCAGCACTACATGGTTACCTGTTGCTGACAGGGTATAGTTCTTAAGAGGGGACGGCGCTTTCGCCTCAGCCCTTCCACGTCATCTTGGAGACCCGCATACCACTGCTTTCAATCGAGGAGGAGCAACTTCTCTTCGGCCCTCACGACCGCAACGTCAAGCAAGTATCACGACGTTTCAAGGTGCGTTTCAGCTCGCGTGGCGGGACCCTGCGCATGCAAGGCCCAGACGACGTCGTGCCGGTACTCGCATCACGCGTTGAGCAACTGCTCGAGCGTATCCGTGGAGGCAAGAAACTGAACCCATCTGATGTCGCTGATTGCTTGTTCGGTCGCGATGGTCATCACCGTGGCGGAAATGGCAACAACGGAAATGGCAACGGCAACGGGAATGGTAATGGCAACGGCAATGGATTTTCTGGCACCGAGGGCCATGGCCTCAGCAGCCTGTTGATGTCACGTGGCCGCGGCGATGGCTTGCCCACCGCACGCACCCCTACCCAACAGGACTACCTGGATCTACTGGCCGAAAAGGATCTGGTGTTCGCCGCTGGACCCGCAGGAACAGGTAAGACTTTCTTGGCGGTCGCAGCCGCGGTACGCGCGTTGCGTGATGGCCGAGTGCAACGCTTGGTCTTGACCAGACCGGCAGTCGAAGCGGGGGAGCACTTGGGATTCCTTCCAGGTGATCTCGAGGATAAGGTCGATCCATACCTGCGCCCACTCTACGACGCACTCAACGACCTGCTCAGTCCATCCGCAGCACGTCGCATGAAGGACATGGACATGATCGAGGTCGCGCCACTCGCTTTCATGCGTGGCCGCACCTTGAATGACAGTTTCGTGATCTTGGATGAGGCACAGAACGCGACTAAGGGGCAGATGAAGATGTTCCTTACTCGCCTTGGTGAAAGGACTCGTGCGGTCGTCACTGGCGACATCTCACAGACCGACCTGCCACGTGGAAGCAGCGGCCTGAAGGATGGCATGCGTCGCCTCCGTGGCATGGAAGGTGTTGGCATGGTCGAGTTCCGCAGCGAAGACGTGCAACGCAGTACCCTGGTTCAACGCATCGTTGAAGCATATGGGGATGAGTAGTTCTTCAGGCCCACGCCTGCGGGTGACGAATCGTGTCGATCTCGACGCCTACGCAGGGCTCGAAGGCCTAGCCGAAGCTAGGGTGTTGGAACTGCTGCAGCGCGCCTGGGAGCTTTTCGATGGCCCTGCAGATGCCTTGGTCGAGGTGGTTTGGATGGCACAGCAGGAACATTGCGAGTTGCACGCCAGATTCCTGGATGACCCTTCACCTACCGATGTGATGGCATTCCCATACGGCGATGAGGATCTGTTCGGCGAGATCCTGGTGAATATCGATATGGCAACAGAGCAAGCACAGCAACGCCATTTGCCGATTCAGCAGGAAGTGGAGTTGTATGTGGTCCACGGCGCATTGCATCTGCTTGGCTTCGACGACCACGACGACGACACTCGTAGTGCGATGCGAGCCGCGGAATCACGCGTCCTTGCGGGCGATAGGTGAAAACTTTTCTGGCGTTTTTCTTGTAATGCGAATTGAAATTCCGTCCAATCGCCTAAGCGAAGTAGATTACATCACCCTTCGCGAGGATTTCCCTTTCCCGATAGATGGTAAAACGCGCACGCCTCGACAAGGATGTCAACCGGACTTTGGTCCGCTTGTGGGGCGAGTATCGGAGCACGGAAAAGCTCGAAGCGCGTAACGCGTTGATCGAGTACTACCGACCATACGCAGTGATGGTGGCGCGCAAGGTCAAGGCAAGGTTGCCACGCTCCGTGGAGTTCGGTGATCTCGAAGGCGCAGGTGACGTCGGTTTGATCCAGGCCGTACAGAGTTACGACCACACTCGTGGTGTCCCGTTCGAGGCATTCTGCGAATATCGAGTTCGTGGTGCGATCCTCGACGAGCTACGTCGCCACGATTGGGTACCACGCCCGGTGCGCAACCGTCTCAACAAGCTGAAGGGCGTGATGGAGAAGTTGCGTAGTTCATTGGAGCGTGAGCCGAATGAACTTGAGATCGCAGCGGAGCTCGGCATCGAGCTTCAGGAGTACCATCGTCTCTATTGTGGTGGTCGTGACACGCCAGTCCTTGCCGGTGGCAAGCCCGCTACCGATCAAGGTGAAGCCGAAGGTACCCTCGACTTCTACGAGGATCCCCGCGACTACAGCCCAGACGACTGCGCTCATTCACGTGAGCTGCTCGAGTTGATATCGCAGACCCTTGATGCCGAAGAACGCGAGATCCTGTTCATGCGTTTCTTCCTCGACTACTCACTGCGTGAGATCGGCGAGATTCGAGACATCTCCCAGTCACGGGTATCGAAGATCCTTGGTCGCATCATGGAGCGCCTCAAGGTGCGCTTCGAAGAGAAGATCTAGTAACCGAGCGCGTTACGCACGGCCATCGTCTCTTGGAGAACCTTGCGCAGGTGCTCAAGCGGAATCATGTTCGGGCCATCCGATGGTGAACTCATCGGGTCGTGGTGTGTCTCGACGAAGAACCCATCGAAGCCAGTCGCGGCTGCGGCACGCAAGAGAAGTGGGGCGCGTTGCCAGTCACCGCCTGTACTGCCTGCGAGGCCTCCTGGCGCCTGCACGGCGTGCGTGGCATCCATGAGGACTGGATAGCCGCTGTGCTGCAGCTCAGGCAGCGAGGCGAAATCGACCACTAGGCGCCCGTAACCGAAGAAGGTGCCGCGCTCAGTGAGCAGGACCCTCTCGTTGCCGGTCGCTTCGACCTTGGCGGCGGCATAGGTCATGTCGATTGGAGAAAGGAACTGTCCCTTCTTGATATTGACCGCCTTGCCGGTTTCGCCGGCGGCGGTCAGCAAATCGGTCTGACGACACAGGAATGCTGGGATCTGCAGCACGTCCACGACTTCAGCGACCGCAGCACAATGCTCCGGCAGGTGAACGTCGGTCACCAGAGGCACCTTAAGGAGTTCGCCAACCTCGGCCAAGATATCCAGACCTTGCTGCAGGCCGACGCCACGTCGCGCATCAGTTGATGTACGGTTGGCCTTGTCGAAGGAGGCCTTGAACACCCACTGAAATCCCAAGCCATCGACGGCTTCGGCGATACGTCGCGCCAGTTCGATGGTCTGTGGACCTTCGATCGCGCATGGACCAGCCAACAACAGTGGGGCAGTCCCAGGGCCAATAGTAAGGTCAGAAGTAATCGTGACGGATTTCATCATGGTCGCGCGACGAGCATCGTGGCTTGCAGCCCGTCGACTTGGAATTCTAGCGGAGTGGTGCCGACATAATCGCCATCAACCTGCAATGGTGAAGTCGAGTCACCCTCAATGCGAACGTGACGCACTTTCAGGCGCTTGACGTCAGGCAATTTCTCCAGTTGTCCGCCCGCTGCGGCCATAGCCATCAGGCCACCACGCAACAAATTGATGTCCTTGAACAGGAACAGCTCCCAGGCGCCATCGTCGAGGGCACACTTCCCGAGCTTGATAAGTGGGCTACCATAGATCGATACTCCAGAGATCAAGCCATAGATGTACTCGCCGCAATCAACGTCGTCGGCGATGATGCGCTGTGGCTGAGGCTGCCAAGTTCGCAGCACGTCGCCGAAGATCTTCAGGTATTGAGCCTTATGGATCGGGCCGGAGCGCTTCTCGCTCATCAAGCGCATCAACTCGCCGTCGTAGCCGAAGCCCAGGCACAGGAAGGAACGGCGCTGGCGCCTGGTGCGTTCATCCATGAACGACACGGCTGGCAGGTCCAATGCTTGGCGTTGCCCACGCTCGACCAACGTCACCGTGTCTTCGGGGCGCTTGCTGATGCCGAGTTCGTGCGCCAACATGTTGGCAGTGCCTAGCGGCGATAAGGCGATGGGCGGAGCGTCCTTCGGCAGGCCGTTGATGACCGCGTTCAAGGAACCATCTCCTCCGACGATCACCAGGCGATCGGCGACCCGGCAGGCATGCGTTGTCCAGTCGATCGCGTCGTTGCGACTACGCCCAGTCTGTACGCCTACCGTATGGCCGCGAGCGCTCAATAGCTCCGCGATTCGCGCGCCGCGCTCGGGTCCCATGCCTCTTCCCGAGGATGGGTTGACTAGGATTTCGACTTGCATAGTGCAACGCTAAGGAGGTGGCGAAGCCTGTGTTGGAGACCAGTTTAGCGGCCTGGAGGTGGATCGGCTCCGGCACCTGGGCCGAGGACCACCGCATTGCCGAACAATCTCACCGAGCCGCGCCACGAGCCGCGGAAGTTGGGGTGCTGGGCGAAGACGATCACTTGGCCACGACCCTTGCGTTCCCGCATCAACCACACCGAGTCGGCGAAGCGCTCGCGACTTTCCGGCCACAACAATCCCCCAAGGCGTAGGCGACTGGCTTCGGAATAGCGCGCAGCCACCTTGTCGGTCGACATGAATACGCTGCTGCCTGAAGTGTGGACCGGCAGCTCAGGCCCACGCCCGATGGTAAGGAAGGACTTCTGGTTGAGGTTCACGCGCAAGATGGAACCTTGCGGCGAGAAGCGACGCATCCAAGACTCACGCCGTTCCCGGTCGTTGTCAGGGGCGATCTCAGGTTTCGAATCCTTGTCGGCATCGACCTCGTCCCGTGTCGGTTCCTGCTTGGGGCTGGCTTGGTCTTCATCATCTCCTGCCTGGTCACCCCACAAGTCAGCGAAATCGATCTCACCGCCAGCGGAGCGCTGACGCTCGATGGCGAAGGCGTAGTCATCGAGATCATCGAGCACTTTCCTGCGCAACTTGATCGATGACAATTCAGAATCCGCGATAGATGATGCGGCACTGCCGAGGGCGATCAAGGTACCGCCGTTGCGCACCCATCCAGACAGTGCACGCGAGGCCTCATTGACCGAAGCGCCAGGTGGAGCCACGATGACGTTGTACTCGCGCAAGTCAGCCCAACCGAGTCCATCAAGGTTGAGCAAGGTCACCGGGATGCCAAGCTCCTCATCGAGGTACTGCCAGATATGCCCGAAGTTGCTGGTGCCGACTGAGGGGCCGGCGAGCAACGCCACACGAGGGCGACGCACCAGGTCGAAGTGTTGCCCACCCAAGTCGGCGTTCTCCAGGTCGGGAGATCGTCCGGTGCTCAACGCGAATGCCTTCACTCCAGTTTCCACGGCTACCTCAGCCACGATGGCATCAAGGTCGATGCCTTGATTCTCGTGACGTCGCATCAGGATCGAACCGCGCGAGAATGCGTAACTGATGTCATCGGTGCGGCCGAAGAAATCCTCGTCACTGATGTGCAGTTGAAGACCCCGTTCCATCGCGCGGGATGCGAACTTCAGCACCAGGTCGTCGCCGGAGTCTACGGCCCAAGCGAACGCCGGCCCGTCGAAATCCTTCTTGGCACTACCGGACGTAGTCGTCAACACGGCTGGGGTATTGAGCGCATCGACGTCGATGTCGGCCCAAGAGGCATCCAATCCGAAAGCGCGAGTGAGGTCCCAAGCGGTGATGTCGTAGAGCTTCGAGCCTTCATCTCCTTCCAAGGATGCGCGTTCTTCACGCAGAAGATCCTCAGACATGCGCGGGTCGAAATCCAGGTATGCGCGTACCAAGGCACCTTGAGGTTGACGCGTTGGAATCACCAGGGTGCCGAGGGGGAACAGCTGCTGGGGCTCGAACGCCCCTAGGGTGTGGGTCACGTTGGTGGCCAGGAGTGGCGCCTTGGCGCTCCATATCTCGATCCCTTGTGCAGAAAGGGTGCGCATGAAGGCTTGGGTACGAGTGTCATTGATCGGACCAGGAATCAGTAGCGCGCGGTTGGCATCGGATCGCTTCGTGCTGACCTGCTCGCGTCGATGTTGCAGATAGTCCTTGAGGATCGCGACTCGATTAGCGGCGAGAGTCTGTAGGTTCGAGATCGAGGCCAAGGCCTGAGCGTGTACAGCACGACGATAGGGAACGACCTCGCCTGAAGGACGTTCATAAGGCTGACCGGCGTAACGGCCTTGCTCATAGAGCATGCCGATCGCGCCATTCAACGAGCCCCATGCGTCAGAGTATCCCGGGTACCAAGCGTCAGCCCACTCACGGGTGTAATAACCCCAGCCGTAGCCATCGAAGGCAGCACCGTGTTCATCAGCGAACAAACCTTGCCACTTCAACAATTGAGCCGGTAGTTCAGGATGTTGGGGTTTGGCCTGTGGGTACATCAAGAAGGTGTCGCTGCCACCTTGTTCATGCGCGTCGACGAACAGTTGTGGGCGCCAAAGTTGATTGACCGCCCAGCGCCCGCGTGTCTCCGGTGCGATGCCAGCCATCCAGTCGCGGTTCATGTCGAACAGGTAATGGTTACCGCGGCCGTAAGGCCAATGCCCTCGGCTCATCGACGCCGGATCGAGGCTGGTCCGGAAACCTGCCATCTGCTCTGTCATAGGCACGATGCGCATGCGGCCGTCAGGGTTCATGCACGGATCCAGCACCACGATCAGGTTGCCGAGGAGCTCATCGATGGAGTCGCCTTGCCCGGCAACCAGTTGATAACCGACCGCCAGGGCTGCATCGGCACCGGATGTCTCGTCGCCGTGAATGGAGTAGCCCATCCAAGCTACTGCGGGCAACTTGTTCACGAGTTCCTTCCCAACTTGATCCGACAAGCCACGTGGATCGGAAAGCTGCAGGTTGCCCGCTCGCAATTCCTCAAGGCGTGCATGGTTAGCTGGCGAGGTGATTACGGCGTATACGAGTTGCCGACCCTCATAGGTATGACCGTATTCATGAAGGCTCAGTCGCTCCGATTCAGAATCCCATTTCCTGAAGGCACTCAGGATCTCCTCATGATGAGCCAAGCGGCTACCCAAGGCCTGGCCAAGGACATCGTCAGGAGCGGTGATGCTGGAGTCGTATCTCGTTCCGGGGAAGAACTCTTCATTCCAGACATGACCTTCCTTATCTCCATAGCGGATGGGCTGGAAGGAGTCGGCGCTGGGTTGCTGTGCCTGGCAACTGGCTGACAGCATGATTAGGGCTAGTGACGGGAGGACTGCGAACATGGGTAGCCAGCGAGTCTAGCGAGGATTGCGACATCTGCGAGGGCCGCTCAAGTAGCCTGTGGTGATGGGGGACAGCAATCGGTTCGCACCATGGCTGCTTACGGGCATGGGTGGAGTGTTAGGGCTTGGTGCTGCAGCTGCGCCTCCACAGGCGATTCACGTAATCGCTGGTCAGAAACGGCCTGCTGCATGGCCAGTGACTCCCGCAGTGCGGGTAAATCTCGCTCGGCCAGATGCCCTTGCGCGGATCATTCGAGAATTGAAGCCAGGAGTGGTGGTCCACGCAGCCTGTGTTTCCAGGGCTGCCGATTGCGAGCAACAACCGGATGCCGCCGCGCGAATCAACGTTGAGGCTGTAGAGGAGCTGCTGACTAGTTCCGCAGCTGCGAACTCGTTCATCCTTTACGTTTCTACTGAGCAGGTTTTCGATGGACAGGCAGCGCGATATCTCGAGGGTGACCCAGTATCACCGCGAACCGTCTATGGTCAAACCAAGGCCGCAGCTGAACAGCAGGTGCTGGCAGCCGGCGGAGCGGTGGTGCGTTTGCCATTGCTGCTCGGCGGGCGGGTAAGCGGTTCTCGCTGTGGTGCCGACCAGGCCGTGGTCGACGCGGTCCGCGCCGGCAAGCGACTGAAGCTGTTCACCGATGAGATTCGCTGTCCAGTTCACGTCGATTTCGTGGCGCCTATGCTCTGGCATATTGCTCGTCAGCGGATTCCAGGGGTCTTTCATCTTGCCGGCGCCGACCCAGTCAGCCGTTTCGACCTAGGTACGCAGGCCTGTCAAGCAGCTGGTGTGGAACCAGCTTTCGACCCCAGCTTGGCTGCGGAGTTCGATGGACCGGCGCGCAGCCTAAGCTTGGTGCTTGATTGCCAGAGGGCAATAAATGAACTCGGATGGGAACCGCCGGATTTGCGACAATCCCTTGCCCGCACTTTCGCCGTCCCCCTTGGGGCGGGTGGCGAATCAACGACCTGAAACGATGAGCGACTCTCCAGCTGCAACCCTGCCGACGCGTTACACGCCGGCTGAATTCGAACAACGCCTCTACGCAGAGTGGGAGCGCCGTGGATTGATGGCCCCACCGGCCGAAGCATCCGGCCGCCCGACCTTCACGGTGATGATTCCACCGCCAAACGTCACTGGTGTGTTGCACATGGGCCACGCGCTCAACAACACCATGCAGGACATCGTCATTCGCCACAAGCGTATGAGTGGCTACGATGCGTTGTGGGTGCCCGGCACCGATCATGCCGGCATCGCAACTCAGGCGGTCGTGGAGAAGAAACTCTACGCCGATGAAGGCAAGACCCGCAAGGAGATGGGTCGCGAGGCGTTCGTCGATGAGATCTGGAAATGGCGCCAGCATCATGGCGACGTCATCCTCAATCAACTCAAGCGTCTTGGCGCTAGTTGCGATTGGTCACGCACCAAGTTCACCCTCGACCCAGATATGGCGCATGCCGTTCGTGTCGCCTTCGTGCGCCTGTGGGAAAAGGAGAAGATCTATCGCGGCGCTCGCTTGGTCAACTGGGATTGCAAGCTTCAGACTGCGGTCTCCGATGACGAGATCGAGTACATCACCCAGAAGAGCTCCATCTGGACATTGCGCTACCCGATCAAGGATTCAGATGAATCCTTATGCGTGGCTACAACTCGTCCGGAGACTATGCTCGGTGACACTGGGGTCGCGGTGCATCCAGAGGACCCACGGTTCGGGCATCTGGTCGGCAAGACCATCCTCCTACCCCTGACCGATCGCGAGATACCGATCATCGCCGATGATTCGGTCGACCCTGAGTTCGGCACCGGTGCGGTGAAGGTCACCCCGGGCCATGATCCTGCTGACTACGAGCGCGGGGCTCGACACAACTTGCCGATCATCAACATCCTCAGCAAGGATGGCACCATGAACGGGGAGTGTGGGCGATACGAAGGCCTGCCCCGGGAGGAGGCACGTAAGCAAGTCGTCGCAGCCTTCGATGAGCTCGGGCTGTTCGTAGGTGAGGAAAGCATCACCAACAACGTCACCATCTCCGACCGCTCCAAGACTCCCATCGAACCGTTGGTGAGTGAGCAATGGTTCGTGAAGATGAAGGAGTTGGCGCAGCCGGCGATCGGTGCGGTCAAGGATGGCACCTTGAAGTTCAAGCCGGAGCGCTGGAGCAAGGTCTATCTTGACTGGCTCGAGAACGTGCATGATTGGTGCATCTCTCGCCAGCTGTGGTGGGGGCATAGGATTCCTGTCTGGTACGACGAGGACAATGTTCCAGTCGCTTCCGTCGATGACCTCGAGATCGGCTCGCCGCATCCACAGACCGGCAAGCCCATCGTGCGTCAGGATGAAGACGTACTCGATACTTGGGGGTCCTCCTGGTTGTGGCCTTTCGCGACCTTAGGTTGGCCTGAGCAGAGTGCCGACATGGAACGGTTCTATCCGACCCAGTTCCTCTCCACTGCGCGCGACATCATCTACCTGTGGGTCGCACGCATGGTCATGGCCGGCTACGCATTGCTTGATGACTTGCCGGCGGCCAAGCGTAATCCTTTCGCTACCTGCTACATCCATGCCACCGTGCTCGATGGTCATGGGCGTCGCATGTCCAAGTCGGCCGGCAACGGCATCGATCCGGTCGAGATGATCGAGAAGTACGGCGCGGATGCCGTACGCTACTCGTTGATGATCCTCACTCGTGAGGGACAGGACGTGAAGCTGGCGGAAAACCGCTTCGAACTCGGCCAGCGTTTCTGCAACAAGATCTGGAACGTCGCGCGTTTCGTCCTGCAGAACCTGCAGGGCTCCAGCGGTCTGGGTGAAGCTGGCGTCGTGCCTAAATCGACTGAGCTCGAGGACCAGTGGATCCTCTCACGTCTAGTAGCTGCTACAGATGCGGTCTCTAGCGCGTTGGACAGCTATGATTTCCACGACGCCGCCCAGGCGCTCTATCGTTTCACCTGGGACGACTTCTGTGATTGGTATGTCGAGGCGGCCAAGCGTCGCCTGTGGGATGGCGAAGGTGCTGCTGAAGGGTCGCCTGAAGCGATAAGTGCTGCAGCCGCACGTGCGACCCTCGGTCACACCTTGACCACCTTGTTGAAGCTGTTGCATCCGTTCACGCCGTTCCTCTCCGAAGCCCTATGGGCCGAGGTTCCCGAGCAGCTGCGTGGTGGCGAAGAGATGTTGATGGTCGCTAGCTGGCCCAGTGCCGACGCTGCTTGCCGCGACATGACCGCCGAGGGCGACTTCAGTCAGCTGCAGGACGCCGTACGGGCATTCCGCAACGTACGCGCCTTGCTCGAGACTCCTGCCAGCGACAAGCCTGCCGGTGTCGTGCTCTGTGGAGATGCGCAAGCTACCGCCAACTTCTCGGCACAACAGGGTCTAGTCAACTTCCTGGCCCGCTTGGAAAGCCTGGAGGTGCGCAGTGACGGTGTGAAGCCTGCTTCCAGCGGCACCGACGTGTTCCGCGGTGGCTCGGTATTCCTGCCGTTCACAGCCGAGACCGACCCCGCCAAGCTGCGCGGAAGTCTCGAGAAGAAGCTCAAGAAGGTCGAAGGCGGCATGCGTGCCATCGATGGCAAGCTAGGCAACGACAAGTTCATCGCCAACGCCGACCCGGAAGTCGTGGCCTCAGAACGAGAGCGGCGAGTCCTGCTCGAAACAGAACTCGCCACATTGCAGGCCAACTTGGAAGGCCTGCCAAGTTAACAGCCTTCTACTTGACTGCCGTCCACTTGGTCGGGTCACACAAGCTAACGCCGTTCTCATCGCGCGGGTTTAGCTCGAAGCTGAAGCCGTAGGCGTTGCCACGGCTGGCAGGAACCTTGAAGCTGAAGATCAACCCTGCAGGGTCGTCCTCGGTCTTCTCGCGGAAGGTGACGCCATGGGCAACCTTGTTGTCCCTGGCGTAGGCAGTCTTGCCGATCAGAGGCATTGCTGCCACGGCGACGAACTCTGAGTTGACCAGCAACATGTGCGGGCGGTTTGGAATCAAAGGGACAGCATTGATGTCGACGTTAGCCTCGACCTTCTCGACCTTCTTTTCCTCTTCCTTCTTCTTCTTGTCGTCCTTCTCTTCCTTCTTGTCCTCGCCACCGGCAGCAGCAGGTTCAGCTTCCTCTACAGGCAGGATGCGCTCGGTACCTTTGACCCAGCCACCCCATTCCTCGATGTCCTTGTTCTTCATGACGGGCATGTAGTACACGGTGTAGGTGCCGGTCGGGATATCGAAATCTCCTAGTGGCACATCGGTGTACAAGGCAGCGACCGGAAGCATGCGACCACTCTTGCGGATGTTCTTGTCGATGATGTTGATCTTCTTGTGGTCATCGTGCAGGAACGGATCGTTCAGCGGCGTGAGGCTGAGACTGGTGTGCTTGCCGAAGATCGCGTAGTTGTCAGGAAGGGTGATTTCCTTTACTTCGTCATGTGGCGCGCGGTCTGCTGCGACGGTGGCGAGATCAATGACCTGGTGCTTCTCGACGCCGATGGCCATCTTGAAGTTGAGGATGTCACGTGGGGTTCCGCCCAACACCGCACTGCGCAGGTTCTGGCAGCGCAGGTAGGCGCTATCGGAAATCGGTTGTGAACTTGCAGCGACCCTGAATCCGATGATCGAAGCCGATGCGTCGCGGTCGAATCCGATGCGGGTGTCGATGCGACAGTTGGTCGACTGATTACGGTAGCTACCACCCTTGATCAGGATGCGGCTGGAATCCCAGGTAGGAGCGGGATAGATCTTCTCCTTGTCGCCGTTCTTGTGCTTGAGCTCGAGGGTGAATGGCTTCCAGCCCTCCAGCTTCAGCGCACGCGTATCGGTGAACTCATGAACCAGGCCGACCATGTCGAAGACGCCGTACGGTGAGGCGTTGTCGAGAGCGCATACCGGCAGCAACTTGTAGGAGAGATTGCTCGGCTGCGTGGCGTTGTGGCTGATCAGGGTGCGATCGAATGCCTCGCCGAATGGGTAATCGAATTCGGTATCACCGCGCGCGGCACGAACCCACTCGCCCTCAGTCGGGATGCGTAAGCCAGCCCACGCACAGTAGGCCTCTGCATCCATGAAGCTGATCGAGACCACAGGCTCCAACGCGATCGATGGATCCATCTCCCATGCACGGCCTTCGTCACGCCAGTGATCGGCCCACCAGAAACTCTTGGTCTGCTCATCGAACTTGTAGCCAGGGCCGAACTCTTCTTTTCCAGCCTGGATCAATTCGGTGCGCAGTTCCGTGCTGATTTTCGCCCATGCAGGCGGTGGCATGGCACCGGTAGCCTTGACGAACTCGAGATACATCTCGTTGGTGACGAGCGTCGGGCTGACGTAGAACGCATCTACATGTTGTTTGCTGCGGGGAGCCTCGCCAGCAAGTACTCCTGCTGCGCCAGGCATCTCGTGGATGCGCTCGATGGTGGCATCCATTCCAGCTCCGATAACGGTCGAACCGCCTGGAATGGCGACTAGGCCGGGGCGCTGCTCTGCGCCTTGAAGCAGGGCAAGGGGAAGGCTTATTAGAAGAGTGGTAATCATCCTGGGTGGGGCATTGCGCCGCTGGGGAGCCGAACAATGTACAACGCTTGAGGCGAGTAGCCAAATGGTGGACTGTGGTGTCTCCACGCTGGCTTAGCTCCTCTAGACTGTTGCACGGCGTTGGTTTCGCCTTCCCTCATGTCTGCCAGTAGTTTTTGCGCCACCATCCCCCCAGAATTCGACGGGAAACGCCTAGATAAGGTGGTTGTTGAGCTTCTGGGAGGGGCATATTCACGCTCTCGCCTATCTGGCTGGATTCGTGAGGGGCGGCTGCAGGTCAACGGCGAAATCCTGCACAAGCCAGGTATTTTGGTGGAGGAGGGGCAGCAGCTGGTTCTCACCCCCCCCAGCCTTGAGGTCCCAGAGCCGGGCTCTGCTCTCGAGCCCATCGTACTTTACCGAGATGAATACCTAGCGGTCTTGGATAAGCCAGCCGGCCTGCCGATGCACGGCAACAGCCCTGGTGATCCCCAGATGAGCATCGCCAACTGGTTGGTCCAACAATTCGGCAATGACTTGCCGATCGGCCAGGGTGCCGAGCGCCCGGGCATTGTCCATCGTCTCGACCGCGGCACGTCTGGTGTGTGTGTCGTCGCCTTCGAGCGCAAGGCTTTCGAAGACCTACAAAGTCAGTTCGCCGAGCGCACCGTCGAAAAGGAATATCACGCCCTGTGCTACGGCAGCCCACGTTTCCGCTCAGACTGGATCGAGAAACGCCTGCATGCCGACCCGAAACACCCGAACCGTGTTGCCGCCACCAACTCGTTCGGCGCAGGTTCACGCGACGCCATCAGTTATTGGGAGGTCCTCGAGCAGTTCGATGGCTTCGCCTTGTTGAAGGTTCAGCCGAAGACCGGGCGTAAGCATCAGATTCGGGTTCACCTGACTTCGGTCGGCACTCCCATCGTCGGCGACCCGTTCTATCGGGCACGTAACTATGGTCCGGGAATGCTGCCGGAAGGATGCCCTGAGGTCGATCGCACCTTGCTGCATGCCTTCGGCATCAGTTTCGAGCACCCGGTCGAAGGGGGGAAGATGCATTTTCGGTCTGATTACCCCACCCTGATGCAGACGGTGCTTGATACGCTGCGTCGCGAGAGACCGGCCGTGCGCGGTTCCTGATTGTCCCCCCCCAGCCATTGATGCATTCACTTCTGCCAGCCCTGTTCCTCATATGTTCACCGATGATTGCCGCTCAACAAGGTGGTGAACTGACCGGTGTCTCACCGACTGCGGCAGGAACGGCGGGAGCAGGAGTCGCATTAGGGGCGAGTGCTCTCGATGCGTCGACCAACCCGGCATCACTGATGAACCTGTTCGGTGCCGGCACTCGGCACCCTAATGCCACCAACCGGGTCGAGCTCTTCGGTCGCTTCGTCGACACCCGCACCGAAATCACCGACAGCCTCGGGCGCTCGGTCGACGTACAACAGGATGCAGCGATCGGTCCTTGGTTCGCTTTTGCCGGCCAGGTCGATCCAGATGTGGTTTGGAGTATCGCCTTCCAGCCCACTCTAGGCGCGGATTTCTCGTCGACCCGTACGACTGACCTGAACATCGTCACGGTCAACCCTGATGGTAGCGGCGGGCCGATGCCTCACGACGTGCTGATGGAGACTCAGCTGATGCAGTTGGCATTAGAGCCGAGTTTCGCCTGGCGCGTGAATCCACGTTGGAGTTTCGGTTTGGGCATGTCGATTCGAAACACCACCCTAGAGACCGCATCCGCCACCGAGTTGGGTTTGGGTCAGCTCAACGGTGACCTGCCGGAAGGCTTGGCCAACCTGTTCGGCGAGATGAGCTGGGGTGAACTGATCCAACAGATGGGTGAAGACCGCGGCGTCGATAGCTTCCAAGCTGAGTTCTCAGGTGAAGCCGATAGTGGCATGCCGACCGTCTTCCTCAAGTTCGGCGGCACTTGGCAAGCGGCCGCTAATACCCAAGTAGGTTTCTGGTTCCGCCCTCAATCCACCGCCACCGATATGGAAGGCACTGTCGATGTCGATTTGGCTGCCGACCTCGGCGCATTCGTTGAGGGCCTTGAGGACATCCTGAGTCAGGAGTTCCTCGACAACCCGACTTCAAGTTACGACTTCAAGCTCGGCAGCATCGCCTTCCCACGCCAAGCAGGCCTGTCGGTTGCCCATGCATTGAGCCCTGGTCAACGTCTCAGTGCCAAGTTCGTCTGGACCGATTGGTCGTCGACGTTCTCCAACTGGAAGGTTCATCTGAGCAATCCCACCAACCCGGAGTTCGCTAGCTATCTTGGCGGCGATGGATCGGTTGATGTCGATCTGGGGATGCGTTGGCGCGACAGCCTAGCGTTGTCGGCCGGCTATGAAGCCGACGTCGGCGAACGCCTTACTTGGCGCGGGGGACTCGGTTGGTCGAGTAACCCCGTACGTGGTTCGGTCTTCTCGGGAGTCGCGCCATTCAACACCCTGCACGCAGCCGTCGGCGCGACCTTGTGGGGTGGGCCACACGACCTGTTCGATTATCACCTTGCCGTCATCACCGCCTTGCCGGAGAAATGGACCAGCGGTGATAACGATGTGTTGTCGGATGTCTCAGGCGACGTCTTCGACCAACAGGTCTGGTCGGTCATGTTCGGTTGCAGCCTGAGCTGGTAGGACATTACAGCGAGAACGAGATCGCGGTGCGTACTGATGCACCGCTGTCTGATTCGCCGCCGCCACAGTAGACCGTGCCATCCTCGAACACCGAGACCACGCCACCGGCATGCGTCTCTGGCATTGAGGTGGAGGAGATGACGGTGCCGTTGCTGTCGTCATAGATCCATACGTTGGCGATTGGGATCGGGTCGATCAGGTCGCCACGTGCGCCACCGACGACCATCGCCCGTCCATCCGGCAGGGTGACGGTGATGTTGAAGGCAGCATCCGCCGTGAGGCTCTGCTTGGCGGTAGTGCCGCCGGTCGTTGGGTTGTAGATCTCGGTCTTGCGGATCGGGCCGATGTTGAAGATGTCGCCACCAGCGCCACCAGCGATGTAGATGTTGCCGTTCGGCAGTTCAGTCATGCCGCCAAGCGCGCGCTTGTCCTTCATGCTGCCGGTATTCGACCAGCTGTTGGTGGCAGGGTTGTAGATCTGTTGGTTGTCGGAGAAGTCAGGAATCGGAATCCCGAACAACAAGGCGTGAGTGATGCCACCCGAAACTAACCAACGACCGTCGCTCATGACCAGATGCGAAGCGCCGGCCTTGAACTCACTCATGGTCGGGCCCCAGCTCCAACTGTCAGTCGCGGGGTCATAGAACTCGGTCGACTTCAGGGCGGAGCCGAGCAGGTCGACGACGTCGTGCATCTCATGCGCGTTGTTGCCGCTCATTCCTCCAGCTACGTAGACTCGTCCGTCAGGGAGCACCATCGCGGTACTGCCGGCGCGGTACGCACCCATGTTGGCGGTTGCAGTCCATACGCCAGTGGCCGGGTCGTAGATCTCGCAGGTGTTCAGGACCTTGGTGAAGTGGTTGTTGCCACTTCCATAAGGACCTTCGATCCCGCCGATCGCCATGAAGCGACCATCCTGCAACTTGACCACCTGGTGGAAAGCTCGTCCAGCATTCATGACACCAGGCAGGATGGTGTGGCGACCACTGACGGAATCGACTTCCCAGCAGCGGTTGATGGTCGGGTAAGGCGTGCTTACATCGACCAACAGGGCTGGTCCACCACCGCACACGAACAGCTTGGTGGGACGGCCGTGGATATCGCCAACTTCCCACGTGGTGAATGCCAGGTTGGCGCTCGCGATCGACGCGCGGTTGTCGGTAGGTTGCCAACGACCGGCATTGTTGCCGCTCATCAGGCGGATGTTGGAGAAGTCTTGGTAGAAGCTCGCGCCACTGGTGCCGGGGCGGGTGAATCCTTGCCAGTAGATGTTGCGATCGAGCAGGACCGGGTTGTTCGGTAGCGACAGGTTGAAGGTCGCTTCGCCTTGCGCATTGGAAGTGCCGGTGAAGTAGGTCCCACCTGCGGCGAGATCCATGCCGACTGCCAGCTCATCGTTAGGGTCGCCTGACTGGCCCACCAGATAGGTGCTGCCAGTGTTCAGGAACGACGGGATAAGGATCGTCGTTGAGCCTGGGGTCAATCCATTCAACTCGGCAGTGATCGGCTGTCCGAGGACGTCGCCATAGGTCATCAAGGAACTCGTGGCATTGGATTGGGCAGCTAGCGGTGTGGCCAGCAGACCCAGCAGGGCAAGGCAAATTGGACTATTCATGCGGATTTGGGTTTTTCCGGGGGGAGCTCCAGGTTAGCAGCTCAGAACCGCACTTGCGGGCTAAAAGCCCTCAAAATCAGCGATTTTGGTGCGGAAGAAGTCGGGCATTCCTGCACTTCCGCCGTTCTCGCTGTCCCAAATCACCATCACTGCTTCAGCTTCAGCCCATACCTCATTGCCACCAGCTGGTCCCACGCGGTAGACCTGGCGGAAGGAGCGCGCGCCCAGATAAACAGTCGCGATCTGGATCTCGACGTCGGCCGGGCCATGCCCAGGGTTCAGGTGGCGCAGGTTGGTCTGGCCAAGCACGAACGTGAACTGATTCTGCACCCCGATCAAGCCTAGGTGGAGGCAGTATTGGTGGCGAGCCTCCTCAAGCAAGGTCAGATATACGGCGTTGTTCAGTACACCTTGGTTGTCTTCATCGGACCAACGGGTGCGGCTGCGGGCGCGGAATCTGATTTGATCGGCAGAAGGGACGTTTGGGGCTTCCATGGATGGCTGTGGGCGCCGACGGTTCGCGTCGGGGGCTGGACTATACTTCCATCTAAGACTTGGAGCCCACACCTACCATGCCTAACATTCTCGGAGTAGACCACATCGCTATCGCTGTCGAAGACCTTGACGCGGCCACCAGCCAATGGGCTGACTCAATGGGGTTGCGAACCGGCGAGCGGGAGATAGTCGAAGATCAGGGAGTTGAGGTGCAGATGATGTATGCGGGCGACACTCGTATCGAGTTGGTTTGTCCTGTATCCACATCATCACCTGTGCGCGCCTTCCTGGATAAGCGCGGACCAGGGCTGCATCATCTGGCATTGGCAGTGGACGACTGCGCTGCCGCGGTCGAGAGCGCCAAGGACGAGGGCGCGCGCCTGATAGACCAACAACCACGCGTCGGTGCTCATGGCACCCGCATCGCTTTCGTGCATCCCGCTGCGACTGGTGGCGTCCTGACCGAGATGGTCGAGGGTGGCGAAGGCTTCACGAGCGAATCATGAATCAAGATCCAATCGAGAAACTGGAGAGCTTACGCGCCGAAGCCAAGCTTGGTGGCGGTGAGAAACGTATCGAGGCCCAACATGCTAAGGGCAAGTTGACTGCCCATGAACGCATCGAGCTGTTGCTGGACCAAGGTTCGTTCGAGGAGGTCGACGCATTCCGACGGCATCGCAGCAACAACTTCGGCCTCGATAAGCAACGCCCTCTTGGCGATGGGGTCGTGGCCGGTACCGGCACCATCGATGGGCGCGCGGTTGCGGTGTTTGCCCAAGACTTCACGGTCTTCGGCGGCAGCCTTGCTGAAGAACACGCCATGAAGATCTGCAAGGTGATGGATCTGGCGATGAAGCTCGGCATCCCGATGATCGGCCTCAACGATTCCGGTGGCGCCCGGATTCAGGAAGGGGTAGTGTCGCTGGCCGGCTACTCGGAGATATTCCTGCGCAACACCTTGGCGAGTGGTGTGGTGCCGCAGATATCCGCCATCATGGGGCCTTGTGCCGGTGGCGCGGTCTATTCGCCGGCGTTGACAGACTTCATCCTGATGGTGGAAGGAAGTGCTTATATGCACATCACTGGCCCCGATGTGGTGAAGACCGTGACTCACGAGGATGTGACTTCGGAAGACTTGGGTGGCGCTCACGTGCATGAGGAAGTCTCAGGAACCAGCCACTTCACATGCACTGATGATGCCGAGTGCTTGGCACGAATCCGGCGACTGTTGTCCTTCCTGCCGGCCAACAACACCGAGGAGCCACCTCTTCACGCGACCGACGACCCCAGTGACCGTTGTGAGGCTGAACTCGATTCGATCATCCCTGAGTCGCCGAACCAGCCATACGACATCAAGAAGGTCATCCACGCGGTCGTTGATGACGCCGATTTCCTCGAGATCCAAGAAGGTTTCGCGCGCAACATCGTCATCGGCTTGGCTCGTCTCGGTGGGCGCAGTGTCGGGATCGTAGCCAACCAGCCTATGGCACTGGCGGGAGTGTTGGATATAGATTCAAGCGAGAAGGCGGCGCGCTTCGTGCGTTTCTGCGATTGCTTCAACATCCCGATCGTTACCTTCGAGGACGTCCCAGGCTTCATGCCAGGAACCGTGCAGGAACACGGTGGCATCATCCGACGTGGCGCCAAGCTGTTGTATGCCTACTGCGAGGCGACGGTGCCGAAACTGACCGTCGTCACCCGCAAGGCCTACGGCGGTGCTTATTGCGTGTTGTCTTCCAAGTCGACCCGCGGGGACTGGAACGTCTCGTGGCCCGGCGCGGAGATCGCCGTCATGGGTGCAGAAGGTGCAGCCAAGATCATCCATCGCCGCGAGATAGCCGGCGCCGATGATTCCGCGGCCATGGAACAGCAGAAGGTCGATGAATATCGCGAGATGTTCGCCAATCCTTACCTGGCGGCAGAGCGGGGCTTGATCGACGACGTCATCATCCCTTCCCGTACCCGCCCGCGCCTGATCCGCGCGCTTGAACTGCTCGCCACCAAACGCGAGTCCAACCCGCCGAAGAAGCACGGCTCCATCCCACTGTAGGAGTTCGCCAGATGCTCACCCCAGACTTTCCGATCAAGAAGATCCTCATCGCCAACCGTGGCGAGATCGCCGTGCGCATCCTGCGTTCGTGTCGCGATCTAGGGATCAATACCGTGGCGGTGTACTCCGAGGCTGACCGCAACGCGCTGCATGTCCGCTTCGCCAACGAAGCCTTCGCACTCGGTGGCAACACCCCAGCGGAAAGCTATCTACGCGGCGATGCCATCCTCGACATCGCCAAGCGCTGTGGTGCTGACGCGATCCACCCGGGCTTCGGCTTCCTGTCGGAGAATGGAGAGTTCGCCGAAGCGGTAGAAGCCGCTGGCCTGAGTTTCATCGGCCCAAGCTCACATGCGATGGCGATCATGGGCGACAAGATCGCCTCACGTAAGGCAATGGTGGCCGCCGACGTGCCGGTGGTCCCGGGCGACACCGATGCAGTGGCTGATGCCGCTTCAGCAGCGAAGTCAGCTGCGGAGATCGGCTATCCAGTGATGCTCAAGGCATCGGCTGGTGGTGGCGGCAAGGGCATTCGTGTGGTCAACAGCGCCGACGAGATCGAGGCAGCCTTCACTACTGCCAGTGGCGAAGCCCAGAATGCCTTCGGTGACGGGCGCATGTACGTCGAGAAATACCTGGTCGAGCCGCGTCACATCGAGATCCAGGTCTTGGGTGATAAGCATGGCACCGTGTTGCACTTCGGTGAACGCGAGTGCTCATTGCAGCGTCGTCACCAGAAGCTGATCGAGGAAGCGCCTTCTCCGGTGATAGATGAGGTGACTCGTCAACGTATGGGCGATGCTGCAGTCGCTGCCGCAAAGGCAGTGAACTACGTTTCCGCCGGTACCGTAGAGTTCTTGTGGTCTCAGGGTGAGTTCTATTTCCTCGAGATGAACACCAGGATCCAGGTCGAACATGGCATCACCGAAGAGGTGTATGGCATCGACCTGATCACGCAGATGATTCGTATCGCTGCAGGTGAATCCATCGATGATTGCGTGGGCATGGTGCCACGCGGTCACGCCATCGAAGTGCGCCTCAACGCCGAAGACCCTGAGAATAACTTCCTGCCTAGCCTCGGCACGATTCGCAACCTACGTTGGCCTTGCGGCCCAGGGGTCAGGATCGACAGTAGCGTCTATCGCGGTATGGAGGTCACGCCTTACTACGACTCGATGCTGGCGAAATTGATCGCTTACGGGCGCGATCGGGAACAGGCTCGTCGGCGCATGTTGCGCATCCTGCAGGAGCTGCATGTCGGTGGAGTGAAGACTTCCGCGGGCATCGCCTTGCAGCTACTGCAGACCGACGGCTTCCGCGAGGGCAACTATGACACCGGCTTCCTGGAACGCTACATGGAGGAACGCGACGGCCAGCCGGTCGAACGCGACCTGCCCGATGACTTGGAGGAAGTGGCCGTGATGGTCGCTGCGGTCTATCGCCAACGTGCTGGTGCACGTCGACATATCAAACAGGATTCTTCCGGCGGGACCAACTCTTGGGTCGCTCAAGCGCGGCGTGAACAGCACGGAGGTAGCGTCCGATGAAGTACTTCCTGCAGACCCAAAGTGGGCGCGAGTTCGAGATCGAGGTCGAGAACGGTTCTGCTGACGATTACTCCATCAGGGTGAATGGCCGTGAGATAAGGGCTGATTTCACTGATGTCGATCAACTTGGTCAACACGCGGTGATCCTTGATGACCGTAGCTACGCCGCCTCGATCGAGGAGCGCGACGAGCAGCACCTATTGGTCAATATCGCCGGCGAGACCTTCACCATCGTCGCCCAGGATGAGCGCGAGAAGGCCGCCGACGAGGTTGCCGGTCAAGGACCAGCCAAGGCCGAAGTGGTCAAGGCTTCCATGCCAGGAGTGATCGTGTCAGTGGCAGCGGCAGTCGGTGATGTCCTTGAGCAAGGCGCACCAGTAGCCGTGCTCGAGGCCATGAAGATGCAGAACGAAGTCGCCTGCCTACATGGTGGGGTGGTCGAGGAAGTACTGGTCGCTGCCGGCGAATCGGTTGAGGCCAACCAGGCCTTGATCCGCCTTGCACCAGCCGCTGACTAGTCCTTGACTATCTGGCTGCGGTAGGCCGGTGGAACCAGGTTCTCCATGCCTTCCTCAAGCACCTCGATCTTGGCCAACTTCACTTGCGCCTTGATCCACTTGCGGATGTCTTCACCTTGTTCCTCGAGCTCGATCATGCCTGGATACATCACCAGGATATGACGCATCGTGCTCTGGTCATCGGCTGGCGCGGTGCCGCGCTCATAGTCCATCACCTCCATGAGATGAAAGCCGTAGACCGTCAGGAAGGGTGGTGACAGGGTGTTCAATGGCAAGGTGAAGCACAGCCGATCGAATGGTTGCACCGCGACCTCGCGACCGAAGGTGTAGCGCCCCTCATCGTTAGGCGCTTCCGAATCACCGGATACCCGCTTCACCACTTCGACGAAATCCTCGCCGCCTACGATTGCCGCATAGGCGGCATCGATCTCATCGATCATCGCAGGGAGGTCATCCTTGAAATGCGCGGCCATCACTTTCATCGGCAGCAGCGCATTCACTGCCTCAGCCAACTGCATGTCGGAACGACCGGTGCGATAACTGCGGTAGTAGCGAACCAACTCGTTGATCTCAGAAGCGCGGACGTCGATTCCGTTGACCCTCAGCAAGGTGCGGTTCTCACTGAACGGTACTTCGATGCTCGGGTCTATGGTGCGTGGTCCGCTGCCACTATCGGAGGCAAGGGCTGGCCCTGCGGTCAGTGAACCGGAACGACGTGCGCCAGGGTTCTGCGGCGGCGTTTTGGGAGTGGTCTTCGCTGGAGTATTGGCACCACTCTTGGGCTGTGCCGCAGCAGGGACCAGCGGCTTAAGGCGTTGGTCGTCGTCGATCGGGGTTTGCGGTACTGCGCAAA
>CAZJGH010000002.1:0-35444 GCA_964545405.1 uncultured Planctomycetales bacterium | reverse complement strand
GACCTCCCGCCATGCGAGGGTGACCCGACTCAGGTCAGGCAGGTCATCATGAACCTGATCGTCAATGCCTCGGAGGCGGTTGAGGAGCAAGGCGGTGGACAGGTCCTGGTCACGACTGGGGTCCAGCATTCTGAACCTGGCATGAGTCGTTATGGACTCGACGTTCCAGTGGCCGGCGATTACATCTTCCTCAGGGTCAAGGATGACGGTTGTGGCATGACCGAGGATGTCCTCGAACGAATCTACGATCCATTCTTCTCCACCAAGTTCACCGGCAGGGGGTTAGGACTAGCCTCGCTATTGGGGATTATTCGGTCCTGTAAGGGTGGGATATCAATCGATACTACTCCTGGAAGGGGATCCATGTTTCAGGTGCTTTTCCCGACCGCCCCGACCGCCCCCAGAGCTGAAACAGTGCCTGCGGAGGAGCCGTCGAAAACACCTGCGCCTAATGTCCTGGACAGCGGTGGCAAGGTGCTGCTGGTCGACGACGATCCAACGGTCCTGGCACTGGCTGCTGAGATGCTCAACCGGCTCGGCTTCGACATCATCCCTGCCTCAGATGGAGGGGAGGCGATCGAGTTGTACAGGAATAATCACCACGAGCTCAGTCTGGTCCTTCTCGACCTGACTATGCCGAATATGGATGGAGAGGAGACCCTGCGGCACCTGCAGGGCATCAGCCTCTCTGTACCGGTAGTGATGACGAGCGGCTACTCAGCTCAAGACGTTACAAGCCGACTCGGAGACGTCGATTTTGCCGCGTTCGTAGCCAAGCCATACACTCTCAGCCAACTGCAGAAGGTCCTGGCTTCGGTTCTTGCTTAGTTGCAAGGTTTTCTCCAATCGAGGTTTACGCGAGGGAACTTTGGGCCGATTGTACCGGAGTAACCTCCTTCATCAGAGATGACAGATGAACCCCTTGAGAGCCTAGGCCCACCTGTTGTGGTCCTTGTTTCGGAAGATTTCTTCCGGAACCGCATTTGCACGACCCTGAACGCGGTCGGCCATGATGCCGTGGTGCTTGATGTAGGCGATGACATTGCTGACTTCCAAGAACGGATCCTGCAGGCAACTACCCTCGGTCTGGTCATCGAGCTCGAGGAGGAAGATTTCGATGCCTTGGCGGTTCTACCAGCACTGCTTGCTGATGAGCGAACCAACAGTTGGACTTTGATGGCCTTCTGCTCGCACGAGAAGGAAGAGCTGATCTCTGGAGCTGCGGCACTTGGCGTTGACGTGGTTCCGCGCTCAAGATTCGCCTCGAATCTGGTTAGGTTGTTGCAGGGTTTCTCAGCCCTTGAAGACAACAAATAAGGGTCTTTCAGGCCTATTTGCAGGCGTTTTTTTTTCTATCCTGAGGCAAAAATATAGTCTTGTCGAATTTGCCAATTCTGGGTAAACTGTCTGGCTACCGCGGCGAGCCGCTGCCTTTTTTGAAGGCAAGATGGCACCCGCCTGAAACTCAATACTGGAAACAGCGTGGTTAAGCTCTACATCAAGCCCAAGTGCAAGTCTTGCCTAAAGGCAGTCAAGTACCTGGAAAAGAAGGATGTTTCTTTCGAGGTCCTGGACATTATGAAAAGTCCTCCCGCCAAGAAGCTCCTAGAAAAAGCAGTCGACGCACAAGACCCCAAAGGCGCTTTCAACAAGCGTGCGAAAGGTTACAAGGAGCACTCGATCGAGAGTGCCACCTTCAAGACCAAGAAAGAGGTCGTCGATCTTCTGCGAGCCAATCCTGACATGATCCGCCGCCCATTGCTGGCACGCGGTGAAAAGGCGATTCTTGGTTTCGATGAAGCCGACTACGCCACCTTTCTGCGCTAGTAGGCGCATGGGTTCAAATAGCGGTCCGGTGGTTAGGTCCACCGGACCGCTCTCCCTTTTGTGGCATGGTCTTGGCGAAGGGAATGTCTGACTCCTACTTGCCCCAGCTAGCCTTTGCCGTCGAAGAGCCCTTGGAAATCAGGGTTCGAGGTACCTCCTACGCCGTCCTGATGCGGACACCAGGGCGTGATCGAGATCTGGTAGCCGGTTTCCTGTGCGCCGAAGGTTTGGTCCATAATCGCGACGACCTACTGGCATTGGATGTATGTGCTGATCCGCAGACTGGCAATCCCGCTGACAATATCGTCAACGCGGCTTTGGCAGAGGGCATCAGTCTGTCGCCACGCCTTAGTCCAGGCACATCCGCTTGCGGCATTTGCGGTACCCAGTCGATTTCAGAGCTTCACAAGGATTGCCCTCCGCTCGCTGCACCAGCACCCGACAGCCTTAGCCTTGAGTCATTGCTCGCGGCGGTCGATCAACTTGGACAGCGGCAACCACTCTTCGCCAAGACTGCTGGATGTCATGGGGCGGCTATTTGGGATTACACCGCTGGCAGCGATCTGCTTGATGTCGCAGAAGACGTCGGACGGCACAACTCCGTCGATAAGCTGCTGGGTGCCCGTCTGTTGGCCGACAAATACCCCCTGAACAATCCCCTTGGGTTGTTGTTGAGCGGGAGAATCAGCTTTGAACTGGTGCAGAAGGCCTGGTTGGCGGGCATTCCCTTGGTGGCCGGCATAGGCATGCCAACTTCGCTTGCGGTAGAAACCGCCGATGCTGCTGGGATTTGCCTGATAGGCTGGATAAGGGACTCCAGCGCTAGGGTTTTCAGTGGCAACACTGCCTTGATCGATTAGGGCCGACTGGCGCTCCAGAACCAATCGGTTAACTTAGTGTTGGTCTCACCAACCATGTTTTTACTCTTTCTCCTCGCCCCGCTCGTCGCCGCGAGCCCCCAGGCAAGCCCGCAAGAGGGGTTGACGTTATTCGCCCCATCCAACTCAACCAGCACTTATCTCCTGGATGGCAGTCAGAATATCGCCCACACTTGGGCTGATACTGCTCGCCCTGGCCAAGCGGTCTACTTGATGGAGAACGGCAATCTCTTGCGCACTTATCGTCATGGGAATTTTGCCGCGAGCAATCTCGGTGGCGGCGGCGGCGGAGTCCATGAGTTGGCGTGGGATGGTACTGAGATATGGGATTTCACTTATGCCTCAGATGATCACTTGCTTCACCACGATGTCGAGGAGTTACCGAACGGCAACATCCTGATGATCGCCTGGGAAGACATGTCCTATTCGGGTGCGCTTGCAGCCGGGCGCGATCCGATAGTCACGTCGGGCAGCGTGTTCTGGTCTGAGATGGTCATGGAAGTCGAGCCATCGACCGGTACCATCGTTTGGGAGTGGCACCTGTGGGATCACATCGTGCAGGACTTCGATGCAGGGAAACCAAACCACGGAGTGGTGGCTGATAATCCTCAGCTGGTGGACCTGAACTTTCCTTATTCGATCCCGCGCAATGGCGATTGGATTCATCTCAACACCATCGATTACAACGAACAGTTCGATCAGATCGTCTTGAGTTCCCGTGCTCTTTCAGAGATCTGGATAATCGACCACTCCACCACCACTGCCGAAGCTGCATCTCATAGCGGCGGTAATTCCGGCAAAGGTGGCGACCTGCTCTATCGCTGGGGTAACCCTGCTGCTTATGACCGCGGTTCCGCTGCTGACCAGATGCTGTTCAGTCAGCATGACATCCAGTGGATCGATGCGGATCTTCCAGGCGGCGGCAACTTGTTGGTGTTCAATAACGGTCCAGGTCGCCCGACCGGAAACTGGTCTTCGATAGATGAGTTCACTCCACCAGTAGATGCACTCGGCAACTATTCACTCACCCCCGGTGCCGCTTTCGGTCCGACTAATCTGACCTGGACTTACTTCGGGTCACCGCTGACGAGTTTCTACGGCGACCATATTTCCGGTACGGAACGCATGGCCAATGGCAACACCCTCATCTGCGAGGGGACCAGTGGACGTATTTTCGAGGTTGATGACCAGGGTAATACGGTCTGGACCTGGACTAACCAGCTGCCGAACCCCTCTCAGAACGCAGTATTCAAAGTTCGACGCTATGAAAGGTCTCTATGGCCCGGTGATGCTTCGATTACCGCTGCGGTCGGCGGCAGCTTGACCTTCAACTTGGTCTGCGGTCAGTCCAATGCCGGTCGCGACTATGCCCTGTACGGCACCATCTCTGGGACTAGTCCTGGAACTGTACTGCCAGGGGGGATGTTACTGCCGCTCAACTGGGATTCTGTGTCAAGGCACACGCGCGTGAACGCCGGGATGCCTGGCTTGGTCGGCTTTTCAGGCCAACTGGATTCAGCTGGCAACGCGACGGTGACCGGAGATACTCTCGGCCCCTTGGCGAGCAGTATGGTAGGCCGCACGTTTCACTTCGCGTTCGTGCTCGGCAACCCCATAGACTTCGTGTCCAACGTGGTTGCCGTGCCTGTCGAGTAGGAGTCGCCTACCCGTGATATCTAGTACTCAATCGAATCTAGATCGGCGATGGAGAAGTCCATCGCGAATTCACGTTCGATGTCAATGATTCGTCCACGACCAAGGCGCTCAACGAATGTGATTGCCCCTTGCTCTTCGCGTCCATCGCGAAAGCGTAGACGCACGGAGTATTTACTCATGCCTTCCTTTAGGCGGGAGGAGAGCTCTGAAGGCTCAGGAAGTTCGGACTCTGGTACTGGACGAACCATGTTTTATTTTTTTTGGGGAAACGTTTAGCTAGTTTTTGCCTCAGGCGTTGACCACGACTTCTTCGGAGAAGTCAAGGGCGCCTGAGCGGAGCAGCAGGGTGGACCAAGTCTCGAAGGGAGACTCGGGCGTAGCAGCGAGATCGCGGAGGGAAGCAAGCGACTCGAAGTCGCCGGCCATCGCTGATGTTTCGCGAATGTCCACTTCGATGTCGGAGGCATCGAGGCGGTAGACCAGGCCGACATGCACCGCACCCACGGCAGTGGTGTCGTCGTTAAGCAGGCCGATCGGTGTCAGCGGGAGCTGAACCTCTGGCAGGACTAATTCCTCATGCAGCTCGCGTGAGCAGGCGCTGGCGAACAGGTCGCCATCATCAAGGTCACACGGATTGATGTGACCACCGACCCCAATCGAACGCTTGCCGTGCAATCTCTGCTCCCCTTGGGTGGAAAGGCGCGTCAGGCACAGCACCGAGTCGCCTCGACAGACAGCCACATAAGGAATCGGCTGCTTGTACTCAGGGTGGGACTCGGCATAACGGCGTTCAATGAAGAAGCCAGACTCGCGGGCCGGCGCGAGGAAACGATCCTCCAATTCCTTTGGCTCAAGGGCAATCAGCCCATGGGGGGTGGCCTCGGGGAAGAGGATTTGACGTGGTACGACCCAGACGAACTCCATGACTGACACGATTCTGCCGATATTTGGGATTCTGGCAAGTGAAAACTACCAGATGTTGGGGAATTGTTGAAAACTAGGACTGCATTTTGGGCACAAGATATTGTGGTGTCATGTTGATGGTCAACGCGAGTGGCTTAGGCTGATGCAATAGTTGCCGCGTCTGTCGGAGAAAAAGTGAGTGTCGTCCTATAAGCCGGATCTTGTACCTTCGAAAAGGCAGCGACCATTTCTCTAGGGCCTGCGTTGCCACAGGCCTCGAACGTTCTACCCGGAGGTTCAAGCGATGCGGGCCGCACCTATCCTCCCTACATGAACTTTCTCCAGATGGGGTTTACCCTGCCACGCTTGTCACCAAGCGCGCGGTGAGCTCTTACCTCACCCTTTCACCCTTACCGGCGCCGAAACGCTTAGGCGGTTTGCTTTCTGTGGCACTTTCCCTGAAGTTTCCTTCGGTGGCAGTTAGCCACCATCGCGCCCTATGGAGCCCGGACTTTCCTCGTGTGGCACGAAACCACCCGCGGCCGCCCAGACGACACTCAAGCATATTGTAGTCAAGCTTCGTATTCCGTGTGCCTAGGCAAACGGGTGCAGGCTGCCCTAATCTGAGTGTTCTTCCAGGAACTGCCTCAGGATTACCGTTGCAGCGACGCTATCCAACTTTGCCTTGGCCTTCTTGCCGCGCAGACCGGTCTCGCGCAACAGGACACGAGCTTCCTTGGTGGTGTGGCGCTCGTCTTGATGGGTGAGGGCCACGCCTTCAGGCAACTTGGCACGTAGGGCATCAAGGAAGACGAAGACGTTCTTGACCTGCTCGCCCTCGCGGCCATCAGGTAGGTATGGCATGCCGACGACGACTCGTTTCACCTCACGTTCGGATACCAGTGCGACGATCGCACCTACGGTCTCATCGAGACTGGTGGAGACGATTGCTTCGATCGGATGGGCAGCGATGCCGAGCGCATCACAGACCGCCAGGCCTGTGCGCTTCAAGCCATAGTCGACTGCCAGCGTCCTGCCGATCAAAGCACGTCCTCGCGACCTTCAGCGCGCAAGTGCTCGACGAACTTCTTGACCTCTTCCGAACGATCACGTGGTGCCACCAGGATCGCGTCGGCAGTTCGTACTACGACCACATCTTCCATTCCGAGTACGGCTATGATCTGTGGTTCGGAACTGTAGGCCAGGATGCCTTTCGAATCCTCGGCGAGCAAGGTGCCGCCTTGGGCGAAGATGCCGGCATTGCCGTTCTCATCATGCTCGACCTCATCGTAGAGAGCCTTCCATGAACCGACATCGCTCCAGCGATACGGAGTGGATAGGACTTGTACGCCCTCGACCTTCTCCATGATGCCGATGTCGACCGGAACTGAAGGAAAGCTCGGGTAGGCCTCGTCGACCGCGGCCTGGAATCCGTCGGTGCCGATGGTCGGAGTGATGCCATCGAGCCCGACTGCGAGGTCTTCCATATGGGTGCGGATCGCATCGAGGATGGTCGCGGTGCTCCATACGAAGATGCCGGCGTTCCAGAAGTAGCCACCTTCAGCAAGGAATGCCTCAGCGGTGGCCTTGTCGGGCTTTTCACGGAAGCTGTCGACCATGAAACAGTCGAGCCCCTCATGGGTTCCAGCTAGGCCCGCGCTTTGGATGTAGCCGTATCCGGTCGCAGGGTAGGTCGGTGGAATGCCGAAGGTCACGAAGGTGCCTGGAGTGGCGGCAGCGTGGGCACCGGCCATGAGGCTGCGTTGAAACTCTTCGTTAGGCGAGATCGCGTGATCTGCAGGCAGGACTGCCATGATCGCCTCAGGGTCGGCGGCATGTACCACTGCCGCAGCCAAGCCAACACAAGGGGCGGTATTGCGGGCACACGGCTCGACCAGGATGTTGGCAGCTGGGAGTTCCGGGCACGCATTCCTTACGCCTTCCACCTGCTGTGCATTGGTGACGATCCAAGTGCGTTCAGCTGGGATCAGTGGTTGCAGACGGCTGACGGTTTCCGCCAACATCGATGCCCCACCTGTGATCGGCAGAAGTTGTTTGGGACGGTGGCCACGGCTTTCAGGCCAAAAGCGGGTGCCGGATCCGCCGGCCATGATTACAGCATGCAACATTGGAATCTCCTGGTTCAGGAAGGCATCATTCTAAGTGCGCGACGGCACCAGAACAGGTGCACTTACTCCACCGGGAAGATTGGTGATATTCGCCAATCAGGTTGTGGTCCGCCTGGCACCCACAACGGGAATGGCGGAGGCGCGAAATCATCGCCGAACAACTTGCCGCCAGCGCGGTGGGTGATGATTGGTGCTTCGGCCGGGCCGTAGACCTGCTGCTCGATGAGCAGGTCGATTAGGTCCTTGAGGATCGGAAGTCGTCCGACGAAGCCGAAGGTGCGCAATGTAACCTTCAAGCGCAGCCGGGTATCCATGTCCATCGAGCCTTCGCCGGTCACCCTCAGGAGCGGGTGCTGCAGTGAGAACTCATCGACATAAAGTCGGCCCTGACCATTGAGGCGGAATGCGACATCACCTTCATCGAAAATCGGAGGACTGATCCCGGCAACACGCCAGATGGTCTTCAATACCGGAACTGTCCCGAGGGCACCGCCATTGATGTGGAACCAACCGCGTCCAGAGGCGAAGGTAGGGGAGGTCGAGGGCAGGGTGACGTCGACGAAGCCGCTGACGACTCCAGCCAGAGGTCCGCCGAGACCAAGTTCGTCACGCATCCGCTCCAGTTGCATACCAGTGACGAAGTAATTCGCCTGCATCGGCGCACTCGGATCGAAGTCGAGGCGGAATAAGCCGCTCACTTCAGTGCCATCGGCGTCGCTGCCGTTGGTGTGCAGGCGTCCACCGAGCATCTCCGCGTTGACGTCGGTCCAAATGACCCTGTCCGGGTTGACGTCGACGTGTGCATTGGCATGTTCCATGGCAAGGCCACCTACCTTGGCGCTACCGTTGCTGAACTCAAGCTCAGCGGCAAAATCTTGGGCACCATTCCACCGAGCATCTCGCACCTCGATCTCCGCATAGCCATTGGTAAGCGGACTTGCCCCAGCAGCTAGGGTGACGTCCTCCATGATGAGGCCACCATTCGCCCTGAAATGCATCGGGTCATCGTAGGGGAGGGTCGCGAGTACTTGCAGGTTGTTTGGCCGCACCATGCCACCGAGGCCGATCTCCTCAAGGGCCAGCATGGTCTCCTCGTCGACAAGTTGCGGCAATCGCGATGACAGTTCAATGCCGGCGGAAGAGCCACACACGGCTTCTACCTGCAAGCCGGTGTCATCGAAGAAAGCACTGAGGTCTTGCACTGACAAGTCGACGCCAGCTCCTGTCAGGGTGATGGCATTGGCGTTGAAGAAGGGGAAGTTACTGCCGTTCGGAGTCATCTCTCCGCCGATCTCGATCCTCCCACCGATCTCAAAGGTCACGTCTTCGACCATGCCAGGGGCACGAACAACCAACGGGTGGAAGTCCATGTGTGATTCGATGACTGTGGGTTGGAAAGGATCCACCTCGGCAAGCATGTTCACCGATCCCTGCCATTCGAGATGCCGTCCCCACGGCTTCTGACCACTGAGGTCCTGCAAGTTGGACAACAAGTCGTTGCTCAATCTCAGCTGGCGGCCCTCCGCGACCGCCTTCGAGTTGGCACCAGCACTGGTCATCATCAGGCTGCCGTTGACGGTTCCGCCGTCTACTTGCGACCAGGACCGGGCCACTCCGATCTGCATATCTGCCCCATGGCCGGCGAATCCCGCGCGAGAGTAGAGGTGGATGAAATCAAGCCCGAGCGCTGGCCACCTCAAGTTCGCCCCTTCCGTGACGAGTTGTCCTGAGATGTGGGCAGGACTGGTCTCATCCAAAGGCTTCACCAGGTGCAGGTCGTAGAAGACGTCACCAGACAACTCGAACTCGGATAGGCCTTGCGGCAGTGGCAGGTAGGATTCGAGGATGCGGAGTTCAGAGTGGGTGGCGTCGAATCCGCGTCCACGCAGGGTGAGGCGGATCTCAGGTACATCACGGTTGACGACATCGTGGGCACTTCCGTCGACCCAAATGCCACCGCCGAGTGCGTGCATGCTGGCACCGAAGCGGGCCTTACCAGGAACCCAATCGAACCAAGCGTGGTCGACGTCGGCGCGGATCGGCAAGATAGATGGCAGTACGGAAATGTCCGCGGCGTTGCCAGCGACACGAATGAGGAACTCATCCCCGACGTAACGAATCTCGACATCGGCATCAGCAAGGCCCTGGTCTGGGGAGCCGAGCTCTCGCCACAGGTTGGCGATTACAGGGTTACCAGTGATCGCATGGGACACACGCTGATCCAAGGGGACCTCGCGCGCCTTGATGTCGATGTCCAGGAAGCTGGGTTCGCGGAAATCGATGATCCCGACAGCGTTGGCACTGCCGCTACCGCCGATCACGGCTTGCCCATGGAACAAGACCCCATCGCTACTGGCGACAACGCTACCCATGCAATCAGTTGCTGGGTAGGGGAAGGAGAAGCGCTGTCCTTCATCGTCGAGGATGCCGCGATAGGTGACATTGATGCCATTCGGTTCCACCAAGAGGCACCAATCGAAACCATCGGCCTGACTCCACGAACAGTCGAATGCCGCGAAGGGGAATCCGCGTGGTTCGAGCGCCGTGACGATCTCACCGACATTGGGCAAGAGCTCAGTCAGCCACACCAGTGTTTCCGCATCTACCTCTACATCAGTCGAAGCGGCGCTAACCTCGATGTTCGGCTTGAGATCATCATCTAGAGTGGTCTCGATCTCCATCGCGAAGCCGGAATGCTGCTCAGCCCCTTTCACTCGGCAGCGTAGGCCGCTGGTCAGGCTGCCATTGAAGGCGACTTCGACATCACTCACATGGAGGCGTGGTTGTTCCACCACGAAACGCGCCAAGCTCGCCGTGCCATCGACGACCACATCCTTAAGTTCGAGATCGTGACCGTTGGCCACCGCGCGGAAATCAAATCGACCGCCATTCCAATCGAGGTTCTCCACATCATCGGGCAGGGCTAGTTGAAATCCCTGCCAATCACTGACAAGGACCGCATCGGCTTGGATGTCGATCACCCAATCGTGTAGGCCAACGCCCGCACTGCCGCGTACTTCAAAGCCACCGATCGCTGGAAGTTGGCAGTTGCCGTGCACCTCGACGCGCGCTCCATCGGGTGACATATGTCCATAAGCCCGGACGTCAGTGATCAGATAATCGTTATTGCCGGAATCTGTCCAGCGCAACGATGAGTCAGTCACTTCAATCGCCAGTGGGAAGGGCGAGGAATCATCGGAACCCAACTTGAGCAGGGAATCGACCACGGTTTGATCGAGAGACCCTTCAGCTTCGTTTATCTGTAGCCGAATAGGTCTGCCGAATGCCGAGCTGGCCGGCCACAGGTCAAGGGCGAGATCCAGGCGATCGACCCTTGCTCGATCGGAATCCTCATGCGCCAGGCGCAAGTCCACCAAGCTGACCAGCCCGCGGCCCCAAGTGATGTGGGCAGCGGAGGCTTGCAGGCTTAACTCGGGTGCGCGCAGGGCTATCGCTTGGTTCACCAAGCCCAGCGGCAGTGGCAGCGGTACGAAGGCACTGATGCTCAGCAGCGCACAAAACAGCACTGATAAGCGTCCTACCAAGCTCCGCGGCAGCCTGAACTTCATGTTGGAATGACGGGTGAAGGCGAGGTGCGGTTGGGACTTTCTTCCAGATAACAGCGCTTCACGCGGGATCCTAGGCGGCAGGTGATCTCGTATGGGATAGTGCCAGCGACACGAGCCACATCGCAGGCGCTAAGGCGCTCGCGCCCATCCGCTCCGATCAGGGTCACGACGTCGCCGATGTCGGCGTCAGTGACATGAGAGATGTCGACGGTGCAATAGTCCATCGAAACAGCCCCGATCAACGGACATCTTTGTCCGCGTACCAATACCTGGCCGTTGCCGCCCAAGCCGATCCGATAAGGCACGCCATCGTTGTAGCCAATCGGAAGGGTTGCCACGCGAGTGGTGGGCAGATGCGAAGTCCATCTCCCGTCGTAGCCGATCGGAGTGCCGGTCGGTACGTCCTTGATGAAGACGATCTGGGTGCGAAGCTACAACACCGGCTCTAGACCAGCGTCGCCGCCGATATCCTGCGGCTGAATCCCAAACAAGGATATCCCTGGGCGCACAGCGTCGCCGACCGGGTGTAGCCCGGTGAACAATGCGGCTGAGTTTGAACAATGCAGGGTCGGGCGTTGACCGAGTGCATCGCTGACTTCAGCTGCAGCTGCCAGGAACAATGCCTGCTGGCCATCGGTGTAGCCACTGCGTGCCCCTTGGCTGTTGGCGAAATGGGTCATCAACCCACGTAACTGCAGGCCAGGTTCGGCAGCGATCGCACGCGCGACCCTGAGAACAGCTTCAGGTCGTACACCAAGCCTTCCGAGACCTGTATCGACCTTCAAGTGCACACCTAGTACCTTGCCGTGTTCACGCGCCAAGGTTCCCAGCTTGTGGACCCGGCTTTCCGAATGGACCCCAACTTCAACCTCATGCTCAAGAAGGTAGGGAACTTCAGCGTCGATCACGGTTCCAAGCACGAGCAAGGGCAGATCTACGCCGCTGTAACGCAGTTGCATTGCTTCACTGCTATCACCGACCCCTAAACGTTCGACCCCTTCTTCCGCGCAGGTACGGGCGATGGCGACCGCCCCATGGCCGTAGGCGTTGGCCTTCAGTACCGGCCAGACCGAAGCCTTTCCGGCCTGCAAGCGGACCCGCTTGAGGTTACGGCGGAAAGCTCCGAGATCGATCTCCGCCCAGGCGCGGTGTTGTGAATCCAAGGCTCCAGGGTAAACCTATCTACGCCGGAAACCAAGCAGCCCCTCGTCGGCGAGGAACTCAAGCGCTGCACCGCGCATGATGCCTGGCAGCGTGGCGCGGGCTTCCTGGTGTTCGGCCCAGTGGGCGAGCTCACCTTCCTTGCCCTTTGCTGGCATCTCCTCGGCGAGGGCTGACAGGAAAAGCTTGCGAGTCGGATGGCGTTCGAGGAATGCAGCCATGCGCCGTGGCTTGTGTTCCATCAGCACCCAAGCCTTGTCGATGGTCTCGCTGATTCCTCGAAACTGCACAGGTAGTTGGCCGGTGGGTGCGACGAACCTCTGTGCGATCGCGAAGCGCAGGCTCCGATAGTCGCGGTAGATCTCGAATCGTTCCTCGATCTGAGCGTAGATGCGGTCATGGAACTTGCCGGGAATCGGCGATACATAACGGTCGTCATCGGCGACATTGCGCATGAATGCGATGGATTCGACATCGGAGATGCCGAAGGTCGTCTGCGCATTCCAGATCTCATAAAGAGGTATCTGTTGGTAGACCTTGCCATCCCTGTCCCGGTAGGCATGGGCGAAATAATCAGCTGCTGCATCCATGTCCTTGTCACGGTCAAGGGCACCTTCGGCATAGGCAGCGACCTTGCCATCTTGTGGCCAGCGGCCTGCCAGGAAATCGATGACGACATCCCTCGGCTGTCGAATTCCAGGCTTAAGCAGCAGATTGCGCCCGTAATCCCAGTCCCAGGAAGCGCTCCGGTCAGCGAGACCATTGCGAAAATATCGTTTCTCGAAGGTCTTCCAGGTCTTGCTGGTGGGCTTCAGGGTCTTGGTGCGAAGCTTCAACTTCGGCGCATATTCCTGTGGCGAGTAGACCTGCAGGTCGCCCTTGCGCTGTTGCTCTGCATTACGCAATTTGCGGTCATTGAGCAAGGACCGCGCGGCATCGCACAGCGGATGTTCCAACTCGAGAACTGCTTCCTGCAGCTCGATGGCGATTCGTTGCTGTTCTTCTTCCGGCAGGGAGTCGAAACGTCGCAGAATATTCTGGTCCTGCTCCGACAAGACCACTTCTTGTTGGTCCTGTGGGAGTTCAGCACTGCCCTGGAGAATGGCAATGAGGAGGGTGGCGTGGATAATCACGATAAGAGCATACGTGCCAGAATTTGGATTTCCTGGCCAAATTCGGCATTTCCGGTTGACTTTGGCCTATCTGTTATTACACAATCCGCGCAGGGAATGGCGAATACGCCGTTCTTTCACCACTTTCCTCCGTTTCCGCCTCTTGCGGAAACGCCAACATCAAACCACAAAAACATCATGGCTGCCAAAAAGAAAGCTGCTAAGAAAGTAACCAAGAAGGCCACCAAGAAGGCTGCTCCTAAGAAGAAGGCCACTAAGAAGAAGGCCGCTCCTAAGAAGGCTGCCAAGAAAGGCGCCAAGAAGGGCAAGTCCAAGAAGGCCAAGATCACTGAGCTGATCATTTCCAAGAGCCGCACCAAGAACGCTGTTGCCAAGTGCAACGTTTCCGGCGACTTCTACGGCGCACTCGACGCATACGTACGCGATCCAATCAAGGCTGCTGACAACCGCCCAACCAAGAACGGCCGCAAGACTCTGCGTCCACAGGATCTGTAAGAAGATCGGCTCGTCTTACGAGCACCTGAAGGCATGGTCGCTTCGGCGCCATGCCTTCTTCTAATTCAGCTCAAGGCTTGAAAGCCGCAGGCCGCAAGTAAAGCGGAGTCGCTGGTAGGGCTGGCTTCATTCCGCTGCCGTCAGTATTCAATCCTCGCGCGAACGCGAGCCGCAATAGGGCACTGGAGGTCGTGTCAGAATTGCCGATTAGATGGCTTCCGGGCCCTGCAAACCGCGAATCGCCCAAAAACGATTGTCCCTGTCCGACTGCCGCAGCGGCGTCTTCACGGCTGACCACTTGAGCCTCTTGATGGGTCAGTAGCGTATCGCCTTGGCGCTCGAAGCAGGCGTGGTATACCTCATTGCGATATGCATCCAACAGGATGTGAAGAGGACCATCGAGGTCCCGAGCGAAGGCGGCTGCCTCGAAGGAGTTGATGCCGATCGCTGGGATATCGAGGGCCATGGCCAACGCTGTCGCGGCACTGCAGGCGATGCGCAATCCCGTGTAGGAACCAGGGCCGACACCTACGACTAGGGCACCAATGTTCTTCCGAGAGGCGCCCGCGATATCGACCAGCTTGTCGGTTGCCTCGATCAATCCCCGGCCACGCGTTACACTGAAATCATGCTCCACGAGGTCGGCATCGGTGCCAAGTGATGCGGTGCAGATCTTGCCCGAAAGTTCGAATGCGAGCACGAGTTTCGACATGACTTAAGCCAGGATGTTCTCTTGCTGCACGGCTGCCTCGAGTTGTTCGAGGGCGGTGTCGACCAAGTCGATTGAGGTGGCCTCGACCATCAAGCGCAGGCGCAGTTCGGTTCCCGAGAATCGGACCACAGTGCGGCCACGTTCGCCCAACTCAGCATCGACGGCCGCGCAGGCAGCCGATAGATGTGGCATATCATCGAGAGATTTGCGGCAGGTCACGGGAAGGTTGACGAGCTTCTGAGGCAGGTCCTCGTAGCCGCCAGCGAACTCCTCAGGTTTAAGACCATCACGATTGATGACCTGAAGGACACGCAGCAGGGTATAGATCCCGTCGCCGCGGAAGCCGTGATCATCTCCGAAGAGGATGTGCCCTGACTTCTCGCCGCCGAGCTGGAAGTCACCCTCACGCATCATCGCTGCGACGTAGCGATCGCCCACTGCAGCACGCAACAAAGTGCCTCCTGCCGCCGTCAATCGCTGTTCCAGGGCTAAGTTGCTCATCACTGTGGCAACGACCGTGTTGTCCTTCAACTCTCCATTGCGGCACATGGATTCGCCTAAGCCGGCCAGGATCGCGTCGCCATCGAGGATGCGACCGGTACTGTCGCACAGCATGCCACGATCAGCGTCGCCATCTAGACTGAGGCCTAAGTCGCAACCACTGCCAGCAATAGCTGCGGCGGCGACTTCAGGGTGCAAGGCTCCGCAGTCGGCGTTGATGTTGCGGCCATCAGGGTGGTCATGGATAAGGACGGACTCGGCCCCGAAGGCCTTCAGGACACGCGGGGCAAGCTCGGAGGCAGCGCCGTTGGCACAATCAATAAGTACTCGAGTGCCGCTGAGGTCGAGATCAGGGAAAGCCTCTCCTCTCAACCAATCGATGTAATCAGCGACCAGGTTCTTGCGTCTTGAGATTTCTCCCTGATGCTTAGCGTCAGCCAGTTCCTCATCATGCAGAAGTGCCGACTCGAGTTCTTCCTCAAGGGCGTCAGCCAGCTTGGTGCCATTGCGACCCAATAGTTTCACCCCGTTGTCGTCAGCGGGATTATGTGAAGCAGAAATGACGATGCCAGCCTGATAGGGACCGGAGAAGGTGAGGTAAGCGATGCACGGGGTAGGGGCGAGCCCAACCACATCCACATCGATACCGCCACGAGTGAGCCCAGCGGCGATCGCTGCAACCAGGGTCTCACCGCTTTCGCGTCCATCGTGACCGATGAGGACGCGGTGTCGAACATCGCGCATGTCGGGGTCGTCGACATGGATTCGAGTGGCTAACACGAAGCCGAGGCGTTCCAGCAGCTCCGGAACCAGCGGGTAGATACCTGCCTTGCCACGCATGCCATCGGTGCCGAATAATCGCGGGTTACTCATTGGACTTGCTATACGGGATTAGGTCGCCACCGGGGGTCTGTGGTCGGATTATCAGGTGCTGTTCGTAGAACCTCTGCTTCTCTTCCGACTCGAACCCGAAGATGTGCGGCTCGATCCGAACGTTGAGCTCGGTGGCGAGCGTGGTGTCTAGCAGGTGCAGCGGCAGGACCAGGATCACGTGATCGGTAATCCATTTCTCGTTGATGACCTCGTCGTCGCCTTCGACATCAGGCATCTCGACGACCCAGGGTTGCGGTTCCCATGAGCCGCGGCTCCAGGCGGACATGTCGGTCGCCGGCAGGATGTGGAGGTCGTCGAAAGCGCGGTTGAGGGTGAGGCTGACGGGATTGCGCATCCGAATGTCAGCGAAGACCTTCACTACTGGTGGATCCATCCGGATGCCTTCGCGCTGCAGATCCAGGTGGAGTGACTGCATCCGATTGACGTTGGTCCGCGTGCCACCAGGAATCTCGAACGTGTTGAGGAGTCTCGACGGATCGCCGGTGGGATCGGCTTTGGCAGCGTCAATCCTCATCCGCAGCCTGGTGACGGCGCGTTGAGGACCGGTAATCGTGACCGTATTGGGTTCGAAGCGGAGTTCGTCCCGCTTGACCATCCATGCATCAGATGGTTGCCCGATCAAGTCTATGTCACGTGACGACAACTGGATGGTCTCGGACTTGACCCGCTGGAATACCAGCTCCTTGAGGTACTTCTTGTCTTCGGGGACGTTCTTGAGCAACAGCTCCGCGTCGCGTGGGCGCAACCAGTCGAGCTCTTCCGGGCCGATCGGGATCGTCACCGATACCTGGGTAGCCGGTGGCGCTGAGAAATCCACCTTGAGGCTTGCTGCGCACTGGCGGGTGGCGAAGCTCTGCAACTCTGATTCTGAACCGTTCAACCACACCGTGATCGGTTGGCCGATCATCGGTTCGGTGAGCACCCATCCATCTGGGGCCTGGATCAACAGCTCGAAGTCGGCTGGGGTGCCGATGTCTTCTGAGGTCGAGGCGACGCTAAGGATGACTTCGCGCTCGACAGCGATGCGTCCTTCGATCCATGACCAAAGCGCGAACCCGATGGCCAGTGCGACCAGTTTGCGGCGCCAATCGTTGATGAGGAATTCGATGGCTTGTCTCATGCGCCCATCTCCACGCTGACGGTCTCGTGATCCTCGGCGGTTATCTTCGATTCTGTCTTCAATAGCTCACTGAGGCGTTTCTCCAGCATGTCCTGTGGAATCGGCTTGTGCAGAACGCCATCCGCGGCCAGCGAGATCTCACCGGTCTCTTCGCTGACCACCAGGATCACGGCATCGGTCCTCTCGGATAGCCCGAGTGCAGCTCGGTGACGGGTGCCCAAGCGCCTGGCGATGTCAGGGTTGGCTGTCAATGGGAACACGCAACTAGCAGCGGTGATCCGTTTACCCTTCACCACCAAGCCGCCATCGTGAAGCGGCCCGCCAGGGAAGAAGATCGTTTCCATGAGGATGGAAGTGATGGGCAGGTCAAGGCCGACGGCCCCTTCGCTGAAAGGCTTAAGCGACACGTTCCGTTGGAAGGCGATCAGGGCACCGACTCTTTGGTTGGCGAGGCGCTTCGCCGAAGTAGCTATCTTCGCCAACTCAGTCGGCGATTCAGCGGTGTTGCCACCCAACCTCAAGAGTCCGCTGTGGCCGAAACGACTGATGCCATGGCGCAGTTCCTCCTGGAACAGGATCACGATGATCAATGCGAAGTACGGGATCACGGCATCCATGATGTACTTGATCGCGTCGACACCGCCTGGAGCGAACTTGTCGAGCAGCCAGATCATCATCACCAAGGCTATGGTGAAGGTGAACAATCCACGCAGCACGCCAACTCCCCGTGTGCTGCGGATGAAACGCAAAATCCCGTAGATAGCGACCGCCAAGAGGATGATCTCGATGGCGTCTGTGAGCGTGAACATACTCATGTGTGCAGGACTTCCTCAGGGTGATTGCTTGGGAAAGCGCAAGCTGCAGCGACCCGTACGGCATCCCAGGAACTGCCGCCGCGATGAAGACGAATGAAGCTGGCACCTTGGGCGGCACACAGCGCCGCTGCTCCAGCTGAGCCGCCATCACGCTGGTCAGGTCGGCAATGTGGCAGCAGGTCGGACATGAAGGACTTGCGTGATGGACCGGCCAATAACGGTAGGCCCAGCGCTCGTAGTGACCCGAGGTTGGCGATCAGTTCACGGCATTGGCTTGCGGTCTTCGAGAATCCGATCCCAGGGTCCAGGGCCAGTTGTCGGTATTCGATGCCGGAGTCGAAGGCTCGGCAGGCGATGCCCATAAGGTCGTCGGCAATCTCACCTAGCATGAAGCGGTAGTTGCAATGGTCCTGCATGTCCTCAGGAGTGCCACGCATGTGCATCGCGAAAGCTCGGCATTGGCGTGCGGCGATCAGTGGCGCCATGTCTGGATCGCTGAAGCCGCTGACATCGTTGATCATGTGGGCACCAGCATCCAAGCAGGCTGCCGCGACGACGGCACTGCGAGTGTCGATGGAGATCGGTACGCCAAGCTGGAGGAGCTGTTCGATCGCCGGGAGTAGGGGAGCCAACTGTTGCTCATCAGGCACGGCTGCCGCCCCTGGCCGAGTGCTTTCCGCGCCGAGGTCGAGGATGTCAGCTTGCTCGGCCAGCAGGCACTGGGCTCGATAAAGGACGTCGAATCCTGAACCAAGGGCAACCTGGCCATCGGAAAATGAATCCGTGCTCAGGTTGAGGATGCCCATCAGCTTGGGTGCCGCAGGTGGGTGGGACATCGCGCGGTGACCGGAAGCCAACCGCGCGGCAATCCATCCGGAGCGGTAGGCCGGGTTCTCGAGGTCGCCGTATTCGATGTCGGTGCTGAGTTCGGCAGCGCGATCGAGTCGATAGTGGGCGGAAGCGTCGGCGAGTGAACCGAGAAACCTGACTCCCATCGACGCCAACGCGCCTTGGCATATCGAACTCAATGGCGCTGGTCCACGCCACGTGCCACCATCAAGCGGTATCGCTTGGTGTGGCGCATCGGCCCAAGGCAGCTCCCACGGCTTCACCATGGGAGGCAGTCTATCATTGCTCAGGCTGCGATTCTGGGCCTTCAGCGGGCTCAGACGCTGCGGGTGGAACAGGCGGAGCTGGCGATGCCGAAGCGGACGGCGGAACCGGTGGTGGTTCCTTGCGTTCGGCATCACCTGAGGGTGGGCTTGCCGCGTGCATGTCATCGACACTCGCACCAGCGACCAACATCTCGAACTCAGCCTTGCTGACGTTTTCATAACGCATCAAGGCATCAGAAACTCGCTCCATCAGATCGCGATTCTCTTCGAGGATGCCTTCCGCCCGCTTGTATTGTTCGTCAAGCAGGGCAGCTACCTCTTCATCGATCAGCTTGGCAGTGGCGGGGGAGTGTTCCTTGCCCATGCCATACTCATTACCGAGGAAATCGTTGCCACGACGCTCACCGTAATGGATCGCACCGACCTTCTCGCTCATGCCCCAGTGAGTGATCATCTGGCGCGCGAGGCTGGATGCACGACTGATGTCGCTGGAAGCTCCAGTGGTGATGTCGTCGCAGAACAGTTGTTCAGCGATGCGCCCGCCGTAGAGGGTGCAGATCTCATCCAGCAGGCGGTTGCGCGACCAATGCATCCGATCCTTCTCGGGCAGGAACATGGTGGCACCAAGTGCCATTCCGCGCGGGATGATGGTGATCTTGTGCACCGGATCGGTGAACTTCATGAAGGCATTGACCACCGCGTGGCCGGCTTCGTGATATGCGGTGATGGTCTTATCCTCTTCTTCCATCACGTGGGACTTCTTCTGGCGGCCGAAGCGAACCTTGTCGCGCGCCTCCTCCAAGTCCCCCTGGGTTACCCAGGTATGGCCTCGCATCGCCGCCAGGATCGCCGCCTCGTTAGTGAGTGCAGCCAATTCGGCCCCTGAGAAGCCAGGGGTGCCACGTGCGATGGTCGCCAACTCGACGCTTGGATCGAGCTTGATGGCCTTGGTATGCACGGCCAGGATCTTCTCTCGTCCCTTCACGTCTGGCAGGTCGATGACGATCTCGCGGTCGAAGCGACCAGGACGAAGAAGTGCTGAATCCAGCACGTCAGGACGGTTGGTCGCGGCGATGACGATAACGCGGTCATCGGAGCTGAAGCCATCCATCTCGACCAGGATCGCGTTCAAGGTCTGTTCACGTTCATCATTTCCGCCACCCATGCCGGAGCCACGCTTACGGCCGACGGCATCGATCTCATCGAGGAAGATGATGCATGGTGCTTCCTTGCGCGCACCTTCGAAGAGGTCGCGAACCCGGCTGGCGCCGACGCCGACGAACATCTCGACGAAGTCAGAACCGCTGATCGATATGAAGGGCACATCTGCCTCACCAGCAATGGCCTTGGCCAGCAAGGTCTTGCCGGTTCCAGGAGGGCCCACCAGCATCACGCCGCGCGGTATACGTCCGCCGAGGCGAGTGAACTTGTCGGGGTTACGCAAGAACTCGGTGATCTCAGCGACTTCGTCCTTGGCTTCCTCGATGCCGGCGACGTCGTCGAAAGTCACGCCGGTGCGGTTCTCCTTGTTGTAGACCGTGGCGCGCGACTTACCGAAACCAAGCATGCCTTGGCCTTGGCCTTTCATCTGACGCATGAACAGGAACCAGAACAACACCAGGAACAGCAGGATCGGTCCGAAGCTGTACAGCAGGGTAGTCAGGGCGCTGGTCGACTCGGTAGTCAGGCCAGTGGCGGTATCGAAGGTCAGGTCGGCTGCCAGCTCGATATCGTTCTCCTTGAAGACTTGCACCAGTTGGAACAGGTCGAAGGAAGTGTCGTCAGGTGATGGAGCCTCTACCTCGGTGTAATGGGTGCCTTTGGAATCAGCGTACTCGACGAAGAAGCGTTGGCGGTGGAGCACATGGCTTTCCGGATCCTCGGGATCACTGCGCTCCATGATGTGCAGTGGATATCCCTTCAGTGGGAGGATGCGACTTGATCCATCAGTGGAGCCAGCCTCGAGATTCATGCGCTCAATGAACTGGCCATAAGGGATGGAGCCGGACATGCGCCGACTCTTGGCGTGAATCTTGCTTACGTCGGCCCAGACCGAGCGGGCATCGAGGACCGTGACGTTGCGCTTTGCAGGATCACCCTTGAGGGTGACCGTGAAGGTGGTGTGGGTGTCATTGGCGCTGACGGTATCCACTTCACCGGTGTACAGCTTCACCCACAGCTGGTCCATGGTCATCGGCTCGGCTGGCTTGTCGCCACCGAAGAAGACCAAGGCGAGCAGAACCGCAAGGGCCATCACGATGAACATGCCGCTGTTGCGTTTCGGTGGACCCTGCTCAGGATCCGGTTGTTTGTTATCAGGATTCATTCGTATTCCGCGGTGTTGTCAGTTGTTCCAGTTCAGTACCGACTTCAAGGGCGATCTGTTGCGTAATCTCAGCGATTAGTTCATCAAATGCTGAGTACGCGTCCTCATCAAGAGAGGTGAGGAATTCGAGCGAGCGGCGGATGTCGCCTTCACCGATCATGGTGCCGCTCATCTCTTCAAGCTGCCAGTGCACTTCGATGGTCGCGATACCGACTGCAGCACCACCAGAACGCAAGGCCAGGCGTGAGCTGCGGCCGACGTCGGAGATATCCGTCTTTAGGACGAATTCGGAGTCAGTGCCAGAGCCAAGGCGAATATCTAACAGGCGTTGCATGTCGGCTCGTACCCCCTTGGTCAGGGGGGCTTCAAGCCCTAGCCAGCTGCTGGTGTTGGTGGCCGTCGGTATCGCCACGCTGCGGCCGCCGCCGACGTCCGGACGCACCATCCTGTAACCGCAAGATGCAAAGCATGCAGCGATCAGCAACAGGAGTATGGCACGTGGTGAGCCGGTAGGCATCAGGAGTCAGAGGTCCGCGGTGGCAGCAGGGCCAGGCGGTTGGCGTTGACAGTGGCAGTAGGGGTGTCCTTCACCAGCTCGGAAACGGACGCACCTCCCAAGGAGATACGGCCTGCACCTAAGGAGTAGTGGTGATGGGCGCCATCAAGGTTGCCGATACGTCGGTAGTAGTCGCCGACCGACAGGTGGTATTGCGAGAGCAGGTCGCGTGAGGTCTCGACGTGCTGTGCAGCCTCGACTCGATGCAGACCACCTGGGAAAGTCTCGAGGTAGGCATTGAGTTGGTCGATGGCGAAGATGATTCCAGTGCCACTCAACTTGTCGGCGTTGACCAGACGGAAATAGCACATCGCGAAACGGAAAGTCGCACTATCTTCCCAGCCTAAACCTGCGAACTGTGGCTGCAGTAAGCCGGCGTAGAAGACCTGCGCCTCATCATAATCCTGTTCGGAGTAATGGTATTCAGCCACGCGGGCCATCGCTTCGGCGCGCCGGCTGGTAGTGGTTCCGAGCAGCGCCAAGTTCTCGAGGGTTAGTACACCCCGGCTGCGGTCGGTGAAGATCCACATGAAGCGCAGCTCACCATCGAGTAGCTGCGTGCCATAGTCGAGAAGCCTCTGCTCAGCATTACGGGCATTGTCGGCGGGACCGACCTGGGTCATGTATGCCTCGTAATAGCGGATGGCGGTGTTCCAGTCGTCTTGTGCGTCGGCAATCTGTGCCTTCAAGAGGTTGAAGTCGAGCTGCGTGGCTAGGTCGAAATCCTCGACGTTGAAGCCATCGAGCATGTCATCGGCGGCATCGTAGTTACCTTGCTCGGCGAGGACCTTGGCCTCGGCAATATCGTGGATGGACAGTTGTTGCGCGGGACCGGAGCATGAGCATGCCAGCGCGGCAACAAGGAAATTAATGTAGATGAGCTTCACGGACAACTAGGGGTGCGTGCAAGGTGGCGGTGCAGCATGTGCCACGCCTTGGGTGGGCGTTCCAGGTGGTAGTGCAGGAAATCGCCCAAGATTGTAAGGCATTGGTCGACTTCCCCACAGTCCGCGTCAGAGTGCTTTTCTGGGTAGTCGCGGAGTCTCTTGAGGAGGTCGAGAGTCGTGCCTGAGATCGGCCTGGAGTGGGCATCTGGCCGAATCCCATCTGCTGGGGCCACGACCCCGCCGGAAGCGGGTGAAAACCAAAGCTTTGAGCCGTGACTAGGCCCCTCTGCAACTTCAAGATTCGGGCGTAAGCCTATTTCAGACAGGCAATTAAGCGTTGCGGCTGCGAGTAGGGAGAAGGTCGGCTCGCCGCAGGCAAGGCGCTCAAGGTTGGACTGGAGCCATAAGAAAAGTGGTGCCGCCGACTGGCCTGGGGGGGAGCCAAGTTCGGCCAGTTCAGCGAGGATTGCCGCGACGACGAGGCGGGGTTGCTCAGTGGCTAGCCCAGACATGCGGTCGAGCAATTCGCAGGAGTACAGGTTGAGCATCTCAGCGCCATCTCGTCCGCCGAATTCGACCTCGACCAGCGCCCAAGTGTCGAGTACTCCCAGCGAGCCACTCTTCAGGCGGTTTACTCCCTTCGCCAGCAAGGAGATCGCTCCAAGCTCTGGAGTCAGCACTCTCACCACCATCGAGTTCTCGGAGTACGGCCAGCGCCGCAACACTATCGCCGGACTACGTCGACGCTTCACGCCTTAATGCCACCATCGAGGGAAACACGGCGTTCGAGCCGCACGCTATGGATGCGTCGGTCGTCAGCATCAAGGACCTCGAGGTGGATGCCATCGATGTCGAGTTTCTCGCCCGCTACCGGGATGTGGCCAAAACGATCGAACAGCAGCCCAGCGATGGTGTCGTAATCCTCGTCTTCTGGAAGGTCGGAGTCGAATGCCTCGTTGAGGTCGTAGATCGATACCCGCCCTTCGACTTCCATGGTGCCGTCATCGAGCTGGGTCATCCGTGCGGTCTCCTCGGATTCATCGTGCTCATCCTGGATTTCACCGACGATCTCCTCGAGCAGATCCTCGATGGTCACGACTCCGGCGGTGCCGCCATATTCATCGACGGCCACTGCCAGGTGGATTCGTTTCAGGCGCATCTCGTCGAGCAGGTCCGGCACTTCCTTGGTTTCCGGCACGAAGTAAGGCTCGCGCATGTAGTTCTCGACGAGCTCAGTGGACAGGTCGCCGCCGGCCAGCTGGACGCGCATCAGGTCCTTGAGATAGAGCACCCCGCGGATGTCGTCCAGGTCCTTGGCGAACACCGGAATCCGCGAATGGCCCTCCTCCAGGGCTACTTGGAGGAATCCATGCAGGGAAGTTCCGACCGGCACCGCGGTGAGTTCGGTGCGCGGGGTCATGGTGCTGGCGGCATCGGCGTCGGATAGGTCGATGACGCGACCAATCATGCGCTTCTCGCTTTCGCCGAGCTCCTCGTCACGATCGTGATCAGCTGCCACATCAATCAGTTCGGCGGTCAGGGTCTCGGCCAGGTTGTCGCCTGAATCAGCCCCGAGCACATGCAGCACCCGTTCGAGCATCAAGGTGATGGGGCGCAGGATGAAGGTCAGTGCGATGGCCAGCGGCAAGGTGGAGATCACCAATCGTCGAGCTCGTTGGCGCAGGATCAACGCCGGGAAGGCCTCGAGCGCAATACCACCTAGAAGCCCCAGGCCGAGGCCGACCGGCCAGCGTTGTAGGGTGTCGAGTGAATCTACCGCGTTGACCAGCAGCAACACCGCCGCTGCGAGCAGGAACAGGCGCGCCAAGCCGGCTGCGGCAGGCAGCGAAGGATGCTTGAGGATGGCTTCCTCGACCTTATTCGCCGTGGCTTCATTGATGCCTTCCATCAGGCGTGGGCGCGCAGGGCTCTGTAGCAGCGTGCGCAAACCACCGAGTACAGCACCGAGTACCAACAGGACAGACGGCACCACGAACAGGAAGTCGGCGGAAACGGGGTTGGCCGTTTCAGATGCGCCAAGGAGGACAGTTGAAATCAAGATGGTGGACCGCGTCTGCGGCGATGGCTAAATAATACACGCTTGGCAGCTTTGGTAGGCTGCTCGGATGTTGGTTGCCATGCTGAGTGCTGCGGTTCTGGGGGTGAGTGGTTTCCAGACCCCAGAATTGCCGATTCTTGAGGTCTCAAAGGACAATACGAGGATCACGGCTTCCTGTTTAGTGCGTATTGCCCCTAATGTCGTGATCACGGATAGCGACGGCAATGGCGTATTGCATGTGGCTGCCGACCACATCCATGTGGAGTTCGAGCCCGGCACGGTCCTGCGCGGTGCCTCCAACGATTCGCGCGGTGATCAACTTACCGGCATCGGAGTGCGCATCGACGGGCATCGCGGTGTGACCCTCAGCAATGTTGAGGTCAGTGGATTTCGTTGTGGCGTCTTGGCAACTTCGTGCGACGACCTGACTGTCGATGGGATGTCCATCCATCACAACTTCCGACAGCACCTGAAGTCGACTCCTGCAGCAGAGGACTCCGGTGATTGGTTGTGGCCACATGACAACGACGAGCAGCAATGGCGCAAGAACTACGGTGCTGGCTTGTGCGTCGAAAGATCGGCTGGAGTGAACATCCAGGGAGTCAAGGCGAGGGAGCAGCAGAATGGCATCATCCTTGATCGCGTCGCCAAGTCGGTCATTCGAGCCAACGACTGTTCATTCCTATCCGGCTGGGGGTTGGCCATGTGGCGCAGCAGCGACAACCTGATCGAGGGGAACCACTTCGATTTCTGTATCCGGGGCTACAGCCATGGCGTGTACAACCGCGGCCAGGATTCAGCCGGCATCCTCATGTTCGAGCAATGTTCGAACAACCAATTCATCGACAACTCAGTGACCCATGGGGGAGATGGCATCTTCGCCTTCTCCGGCCGGGAGGCACTCGGTCAGGCACCAGCACCCTCGGATGACTTCAGCTATGAGCGCCGCGGCAACAATGGCAACTTGTTCCGAGGTAATGACCTCAGTTACGCCGCGGCACATGGCCTTGAGTTGACCTTCGGTTTCGACAATAGAATCGAGAACAACCTGTTCAAGGCGAATGCCATTTGCGGTTTCTGGGGTGGTTTCTCCCAAGATACGCTGATCGAGGGCAACCTTTTCCAAGCCAATGGCGACGCCGGTTACGGCTTGGAGCGCGGTGGAGTGAACATCGACCACAGTCGCAATAACGTCATCGTGGGCAATGTGTTCGCCAGCACGAAATGTGGCATACATCTTTGGAGTCTTCCGTCTGGCCTCACTGAAACACCTTGGGGGATTGCGAATTGCTTGCCTGCGACGGGCAACATCATCGTGAACAACGGATTCACCGGTGACGGATTGGCGGTTCACTTGCGTGGTCATGTGGCTGCGCAGCACAACGACAATGAACACCCTTCCCAGACTGAGTTGTCGACCGAAGTCGGCATCGATTCGAGTTGGCTCGCGGTCATGGATAGTGGGGTCAAGGCCAAGAGCACATGGAAGTCGGTGAAGCAGCGACTGGCGGACTCGGCGCCGTTGAATCTTGAGATTGATGCCTTGGGGGGTCGTGAAGCGATCATCATGACCGAGTGGGGGCCATGGGATCATCAAGCGCCGATGCTTCGTCAAGTGTCCAAGGTCGGCGCTCGCCATGAATATGACTTGCTGCCCATCGGGACTGAGGTGAAGTTCGCTTTCGCCGACCCTGATGGTGCCGCGGCATTCGGCTTGCGACTCGAGGTCAAGGATGGGAGGGCGGCAGTTGTTGCAGACGACGATGGGTACGCGGAGTATCAACTCATCGCCACCACGAGTTCTGATGAGTTCACCGCCAGCGGCTGGTTCCTGCTCGCCGATTGGCAGGTCACGGTGTTCAATTCCCCTTGCGATCCACGTGAGGATGAGCAGACCTGGAGAGCCGGGGCGAAGGGTGACTCAGCGGTCACCTTCCCTGTCGAGCAGTTGAACCTGATCTACGGGATGGGCGGTCCCGGTGGCTTGCCGCAATTGAATGGCATCGAGACCGTCGTCGGCAGCGAAGCCTTCGGCACCATCGCTACCAGCTCCTTGCAGCTCAACCCAGGAATGTGGAAGTTTCGCATGCGATCGGACGATGGAGTACGGGTCCTGGTCGACGGCAAGCCCCTGATCGAGAACTGGACTTGGCATGCACCGACCATCGATGAAGCCATCATCAAGGTCGTCGGTTCGAACCCCAAGCAGATCACGGTTGAGCATTTCGAACTTGATGGCTACTCGACCCTGGAGTTGCAGATCGAGCCTTTCATGTAAGGGTACAATCCTGGCATGACCACAAAGCATTGCCAGTTGTTGATCCACAGTGCTGCGGAGATCGTGTCGTGGGATCCGCAAGCCCCGGTCGGCGCCGATGCTGTGGTGGTGGATGGCGGCAAGATCGTCGAGATCGGTCACCAACCTGAGCTACGCACGCGCTGGTCCCCGCTCGGGGAGATCGATGCTTACGGTGGAGTGGTGGCACCTGGATTCATCGACGCTCACGTGCATCCGGTGTTCGCGGTCGGTCGCGCCGAGGAGTTCGACTGGCGTGCTCAGGGAGTCGATTACCTCGAGATCGCTGCCCGCGGTGGCGGCATCCTTTCGAGTGTTCGCAACGTGCGTTCCGCCGACCCGGAAGACCTGTTCGACACCGTCTGCGCACACCTGCAGCGCATGCGTCACCATGGCACCACCACCTTGGAGGGTAAATCGGGATACGGTTTGTCGACCGAGGATGAACTGAAGTCATTGCAGGTCTTGTCGAAGGCTGCTGAAGCCGTAGGCATGGAGGTCTTTCCGACCTTCCTCGGTGCGCATATGTTCCCCGAGGAGTACCGCGACAATCCGTCGGCGTACTTGGACCTGTTGTGTGATGAGATGTTGCCAGCGGTGAAGGAGCAGGGGATCGCGCGCGCGGCGGATATCTTCATCGAAGATGGCGCATTCTCGGTCGATCAAGCACGCCGCTACTGTGAGCGCGCATTGGAGCTTGGCTTCAAGTTGCGCATCCATGCTGACCAGTTCCACCAACTAGGCGGCGTCGAGCTGGCGGTGGAGCTCGGTGCTGAATGTGTCGATCATCTCGAGGTCCTTTCTGATGCTGGGCTCGAGGCGATGGCCTTGAGCGGCAGGACCTACGCGGGGTTGTTGCCATCGGTTCCGCATTTCCTACGACAGAAAGAGGATGCCCCTGCGCGCAAGCTGCTCCAGGCCGGAGTTCCTTACTTCATCGCGACTGATTTCAACCCTGGCTCCAGCTACACGCCGAGCCTACCCGAGGCAGCTCACTTCGGCCGCATCCGACTCAACCTGACCGCCGAGGAAGTGATGCACGGCGTGACTCTAGGTGCTGCGGCCAGCCTTGGGATCGATGACCGCAAGGGGCATCTGCGCCCCGGCGCCGACGCAGACCTGGTCGTCCTTGCTCTCCCTGACCTGTTTCATTTCGGCTATTCTTTCGGCGAGAATCCGGTTTCACAGGTAATATGGGGAGGAGATGTTGTGCGTTTATAGATACCTCCTCCCCTCACTAGCGCTCATGTCGATCGCGGTCTCGGCGTCGGCTCAGAGCAGCTACACCACGGCTCCTGCTCCGGAATGGACCAGTTTGTTCGACACCACTTCAGGATGGACTGGTGCCGACGGCATCTTCTCCTTCCCGATGGATGGCAACGATAGCCCTGGTGGCTTGAGTCGCGCCGGTACCCTGTTCGCGTTCAGTGATACCTTCATCGGTGACGTCAATGCGGCCGGTGGCCGAGTCAACACCAGCATGGTCAACAACACCATGGGCTTCATGGCGAAGGACGGCCTGAACGAAGGTGTGAGTTTCTTCTGGGACGATCACGGTGCTCAGCCTGCATCGATCTTCACGCCCAACACACCGCTATCGCAATCCGGTGATTGGTACTGGTTCTCGGATGGCGTCGTGATCGGAGACAAGTTCCACCTGCTGGCCAACCGCATGGAGCACAATAACGGCCCTCCTGGATGGAACTTCGGACGCGCCGGGATGACCTTGTTCACCATGGACAAGAATGGCCCGTACACGCGCGCGGCAGCGACTGAAGTCGATACCCCACTCGCCTTGCTCGAGACTCCTACCCGTAGCGCCGGCTTCTTCGGCGCCGGCATCATGGCCAATACCGTCGAGGCCGGTGCACCAGCTCCAGATGGTTACGTCTATGTCTACGGTTCACTGGAGGATCAGGTCAAGAAGCTGATGGTCGCGCGGGTCTTGCCGCAGAACTTCGAGAACTTCAATGCCTGGAAGTATTGGGATGGCAACGGTTGGTCCGTCGACATCAACGACAGCGCAACCTTGACTGGGCGCATCTCCAACGAGCTGTCGGTCACGCCGATGCCAGATGGGCGTTACGCCTGCATCTTCTCGCTCGACACCATGTCCGGCAAGATCGGCATGAAGATCGCCCCGACTCCGTGGGGGCCGTTCGGCAACACCGAGGTCATCTACGACATCCCGACTCCACCGATCGCCGACGTCTACACCTACAACGCCAAGGCGCATCCGCACCTGTCGGAACCAGGTGAGTTGTTGATCAGTTACAACGCCAATACCTTCGAGTTCTGGGATCACTTCACCTACGCGGACATCTATCGGCCGCGTTTCGTGCGGCTGACCTGGCAATAGGCAGTGGCACGGGTCCTGGTCTTGGGTGCCGGCATGGTCGGCAGCGCCATTGTCCTGGACTTGGCGCAACGTCATCAGGTGATCGCCACTGACTTCAGTGACCTAGCACTTGATAAATTCGACGGTGTAGAAAACGTCGCGACCGGGGCCTTGGATTGTCGCGACAAGGGCGCCGTCACCGCTGCAGTCGCTGATGCCGACCTGGTGATTTCCGCTGTACCAGGCTTTCTCGGCTTCCAGACCCTGCGCACCCTGGTTGAAGCGGGCAAGAAAGTCGCCGATATCTCCTTCTTCCCGGAGGAGTCATTGGATCTTGATTCACTGGCGAAGCAGACCGGCGCAGTCGTCATCACTGACATCGGTGTCGCACCTGGGTTGGATGGCTTGATCTTCGGCTGGCACGATAGTCAGATGCAGGTGCAGCGATTCGAGTGCCTGGTGGGGGGCTTGCCGATCCAGCGGGACATGCCGTTCCAGTACAAGGCACCATTCTCGCCACTTGACGTGATCGAGGAATACCTGCGACCAGCAAGGATGGTGCACAATGGTCAGGAAGTCGTGAAGCCGGCGCTGTCCGAACCGGAGTTCGTGGAGTTCGAAGGCATCGGAACCTTGGAGGCATTCAATACCGATGGCTTGCGCAGCTTGATCCGCACCATGCCGCATGTCCCGGACATGGTCGAGAAGACCCTGCGTTACCCGGGCCATCGCGACCTGATGCTGGCCCTGCGTGCGGCTGGCTTCCTTGATGACAAGCCAGTGGATGTCGGCGGCAAGCAGGTCAGTCCACGTGAACTGACTTCGAGCGTCTTGCTCGACAGCTGGAAGCTGCAGCCAGGGGAACCTGAGTTGACCGTGATGCGAGTCACGATCGAAGGCATCGAGGACGGCGAATCAGTGCGGCATGTTTGGCATCTGGATGACCGCACTGACCAAGTCACCGGCACCTCGTCGATGGCAAGGACCACCGGCTATACATGCACTGCAGCTGCTGAACTGATTATCGATGGCAGTTGGAGCCAAGCTGGCGTGTCTCCAGGCGAAGTCGTCGGCCGCGTACCAGGACTTCTTCAGAGGGTTCTCGATCACCTGTCCGCACGTGGCGTCGGGTTGAAGCACACCAGTTGAGCTACTCTTCTTCGCTGGTGCCCGCGCCTTGAAGGGCCATGCCGAACTTGACCACGTTGTAGAGGATCGCGCTACTTACTAGGGCGATCACGATCCAGTCGATCAGGTGACGGTCGCCAGCACTCAAGCGCAGGACGTAGAACAGGACAACCGCGGCGATCACACCGTTCACGAGGAAGGAGCCCCTCTTATTCGGCGACGAGCCCATCGACGACCTTCTCCAGGCGTTCCCCACGAGCATCAATGTAGCGGATGACCCCATCACGATCGAGGATGTACATGGTCGGGTATCCGGTCACGCCCCAAGCGCCTGGCACACCACCACGCGTAGAGCCGTTGAAGATGTTGTCCCAGGTCACACCGAACTTCTCACAGTCCTTACGGAACTTGTCCTTGTCTCCGTCAGTGTTGATACCAAGGATCGCGAAGTCTTCTGCAGAGTGGCGCTCGACCAGCGCCTTGAGGTGAGGGAGCTCACCTTTGCAAGGGCCTCACCAGAAGCCCCAGAAGTCGACGATCACCACCTTGCCACGATAGTCGTAGAGACTGATCTCCTTGCCATCGACGTCGGTGCCAGTGAAGTCGGCAGGAGTCCCACCGACCTTCAGGTTGTCCTGTGCATTGAGCAGACCTTCAAGGCGTGCGGCCTCGTCGCTGTCTGGCCAAGTAGCGATCACTTCCTCTGCCAATTCGAGACCTACATGGAACGACTCGGTATTCGGATCAAGCATGGGTTCACTGCGGGCGGCCATCGTCGCGCGACGCACATCATCACTCCCCGTCGTTTCCTGGATATAGACCAGGACCTTATCCACGGTCCTGTCGCCGCCGACCATTCGGCCCGAATGGAGTGACTGCCTCAGTCTGGCACTGCCATCGGCGTCATCGCGCAACGCGGTGGCCAAGCTGAAGGCTTCACCCTGCCAACAGAGTTTCCGATACTTGCTCGGAGTCGGGTCGTAGTGGAAGTTCTTCAGGCACCACAGTCGTGCATCGATGTTGCCAGTATCTGCAACCGTGCGGAACCTTGGGTAGAAACCACCGGTAGGGTCCTCCGGGTAAGGTCCTGCGAACCCTTCTTGCTTGCCGAGGGCGATGATCTCGCTGACCCAAGCGGAATAGACCTAGTCGTATTCGGCCTTGAGTCCAGCGTAAGCCGCGGCATCGGCTGAGATGGCGCTGGCGTCATTGGTCTGCGCAGGCTGCATGAGTGGCATCGCGGGTACTGCGCGCATTCCAGGCTGTGCAGGGACAGCACGTTCTCCAGGCTGAATGAGCGGTGCCGCGGGGACTGCCTCCTCAATCGGCTCCTGGGCTCCAGCGGTGACGCTGGTGGCCGCCAGGGCAGCAACGACGAACAGGTATTGAGAGAAGGATGACATGCTGCCATCATACTTCATGTTGAAGAGCACCCTCTTGATGCTTGTCCTCACTTCTGCTCTCGGATCCTGCGGTGGCGATGCCACACCCGACACACCTCCCGACGTGGTGCTGTTTAACGGGCGCATATACACCCAGGATGAACCACAGCGCATCGTCGAAGCCATCGCGATACTTGATGGACGCGTTCTTGCCGTCGGCGAAGGCGATGCGATATTGGCCTTGGCAGCGGAAGGTACGACCAAGGTCGACTTGGAGGGGCGCCCGGTGTATCCAGGCTTCGCCGATGGACACGCCCACCTTGTAGGTTTGGGTAGCGCGCTTGAAGGGCTGGATCTGGTCGGTACTACTTCATATCAGCAGGTGGTCGAGTTGGCACGACAGCGTCATGAGGAGTTGCCTGCCGGCGAGTGGATTCAGGGGCGCGGTTGGGATCAGAATGATTGGCAAGAGAAGTCGTTCCCGACACATCATGATCTGAGTGCCGCGATTCCAGATCGTCCGGTAGTGCTGGTGCGCATCGACGGCCACGCCATCCTTGCCAATCAAGCGGCGATGGATGCTGCGGGCGTCACGAAGTCGACTCCCGATCCCGAAGGCGGCCGCATCGAGCGTGATGCGGATGGCGAGCCCACTGGTGTGTTCGTCGATAATGCCGAGGGCCTGATACACAACGCCGCGCCAGGAACCACTTTGGCGGCGGTCGAGCGCGCAGTCGGTTTGGCTACTGCGGCCTTGCATGAACAAGGCATAACAGCCGTGCATGATGCCGGAATCGGCCCCGGCCCCCTGGCGTTGCTCGAATCGATGGCGACCGAGGGGCGTTTACGCTTGCGCCTGCATGAGATGCTCGATGGCTCGAATGCATCCCTGCTTGAACGTCGGTTCGCAGCTGGCCCGCAAGCCGACGTCGGCGCTACTGGCACCCTCGCGATCAGGTCAGTGAAGCTCTATGCGGATGGTGCTCTTGGTTCACGCGGCGCGGCCTTGCTCGACGAATATTCCGACGACCACGGCAACATCGGATTGATGCTGACTTCTCCGGAAGACATGCATGGCATCGTCAAGGATGCGGCCGAAGCTGGCTTTCAGGTCGCGATTCACGCCATCGGCGATCGCGGTAACAGGACCGCCTTGGATGTATATGAGCAGGCACTAGGGGCAAGGGGCTCGGCTGAGACGGGACTCGACCTGCGGTGTCGCATCGAGCATGCACAAGTCGTGCACCCCGACGATTTCGAACGCTTCGCCACTCTCGGAGTTATTCCTGCGATGCAAGCGCAACACCAAACCAGTGATATGCCCTGGGCAGAGCACCGACTCGGAGCCGAACGCGTTCGCGGTGCGTATGCATGGCGTAGCTTCCGTGATGCAGGCTGCATCATCCCAGGAGGTTCCGACGCTCCGGTCGAACGACTCGACTCCGTCGCCTTGTTCATCGCGGCGGTGACTCGCGCGACTCGCGACGGCGAACCTGATGGTGGATGGTATCCAGAGCAGCAGCTCCAGCGTCAAGAGGCACTTGACATGCTGACGACCTGGCCGGCTTACGCGGCATTCCGTGAACACGACCTCGGTCGTTTAACTCCAGGATACCGTGCTGACCTAGTGGTCTTTTCCGACGACCTCATGACGGTTCCGGTAGATCAGTTGCGCAACTGCGCACCGGTCATCACGCTATTCGGTGGGGCTGTTGTTTGGACAAGCAAGCCGTGAAGAACCTAATTCCTGGTTATATGCTGCTGCAGTCGCTTTCGACAAAGGCATGAGTGGATGGTCGGTTGTTCAGCCACGGAGCCGCGCAACAAGCGGCCCGTTCTGTAGCCAGATAGTGACTGTGCGACCCGTATCATGAAATTTCGGTAGCGCGGCTTCAGAAGCAGGGGTTAAGATGCGAAGGCTCGCGTTGCGTGCTGTTCTGTTTTCTTTCTTCATTAATCGGGAAATGCTCCTATTTGCTTCCTTACTGCTTCTCACGCCCTTTGCGCCTCAAGCGGAAGACGGGCCGGAATTTCTTGCACCAAGTCCTGCTGCAAAAACATCAACAGCTTATTGGAGTAAGTCCGCAGGGGACCTGCGCTACATGTAGCAACTGCCGGAAGGGTATTCCGCAGAGCAGCCTCGGCAAATGACAGTTATTTTGCACGGCACAGGTGGCGATTACCGTTGGGGTTATTTCAATAACTTCACCGAACATCACATGAAGCTGAATCCGCTACGTAGCAACGATATTTTGATTTCGGTCGACGGCACCAGCCCTGGCGCAAATGGTACGCGCTTGTTCTTGGGGGAGAAAGACGACGTCGAGAGCTTCCGCGATTTCTTGGTGGAGATGCGTGAGCGGTTCTCCGTGGACCAGGTTTTCCTATACGGTCATAGCCAAGGTTCCTTTTTCGTAGTGCACTTTGCTGGAGAGCATCCAGAGATGCTCGGCGGGGTGGTTGCCCATGCCAGTGGGGTTTGGAGTTGGAGTGAAATCAGTCGCAAGATGAAGGACGTGCCGGTGTTGTTCCTGCACGGCACCAAGGATCCGGTAGTGCCTTACCGCCAGTCCGTCGGCGGGCGCGAGTACCTGGACGGCAAAGGTTTGGATCTGGTTGCCTTGTTGCGTCTGCCTGGTTACAACCACTGGCCGAACTCAACGCGCGTCACCGAAGGCACGATTGGTGCGAAGGCATGACCAGCAGCGATGCGGCCACCGTTTTGCGCATGGCGCAACAGTTAGCCATGCAGAAGGGGCCCGACTCCTATCAGTATGAAATCAGCCCCGCCCTTACGTTGAGTTATCAGGTGGCACAGCGCTTGATGCCTGGTGGTGAGCGTGCCTTGAAAGATGTATCGCCCGGTGTTGCCAAGGATGCAGCTTCGTTGGTCGCAGCCATCGAGAAACAGGGCGATAAAGTTGTGAAAGAGTTGAGCAAGGCTTACGGCAAGAAGCTGGTGCTCGCAAAAAATAAGCCTCTAGGTTTATTGGTGGCTGCTCGTGACGATTACCGTGGAGTAGCCCCGGTGGAGGCGTGGTACGAAAAAGTAGGCTACGACAAGTTGCTGAAGAAGCAGCAGAAGAAGGCAGAGAAGATCCACACCGTCTGGTGGAACTCGAAGAAGTCAGACGAGATATTCACCATCACTGTCGACCTTATCGATGACACCTTCTTGATCGAAGGCTTCGAATGGAACATGCAGGCCAAGATGGAGGAGTGGCATGAATCCGCTAAGAGTTTAGGTATCGATAAGAAAGCGCTTGAGAAGTATAAAACGTTCGAGCTCTGGGCCGATGGCTGGAAGCTCGGCGATAAGGAGTACAAGAAGCTATGGAAGAAATGGAAGTGGTAGGATTAAACCAGAGCTCCCCCAAGGCATCCTCAATCCAGTGGAATGTTGAGGCGCTCGGAAATGGTGCGCAGTTCTTCCACTAAGGTCATCACCACTGGAATTCCCCCTTTGCAACGCACGGCTTCGGCTTCGCGTTCGGGGTCACCTGGAATAATCACGCCCGGTGAGCCTGGCTGTGGTTTAGTAGCACGCATGGTGCGTACCCAATC
>CAZJGH010000001.1:34749-37538 GCA_964545405.1 uncultured Planctomycetales bacterium | reverse complement strand
TGCCGATGAGTTCGCGGTTGCCATGCGCAATATCGGCATGCAACGCTCACCGCAGTTGCGTACCATCGAACAGAGTGGAGCCGCCGTTAAGGTCTTCTTCTCCACCGACGGGCTGGAAGGCATGTTCAAGAAGTTCGACTAGTCGCTGCTAGGCTGTGCTGACCAATGTTCGTAGCAGCTCTCGCCTTAGTCCTCTTTCCAGCATCGGCGCCTGCATCCTGGCAGGCCCCGACCACCGACGGCTTCGGCGCGGTAAGTTCGTCGCAAGCCGACGCTACTGAAGTCGGAATCGAGATCCTGGGTGCCGGCGGCAATGCCGTCGATGCGGCGATCGCAGTTCACTTCGCTCTTGCCGTCACCTATCCATACGCAGGCAACATCGGTGGCGGAGGTTTCTTCCTGTTACGCGATGCCGACGGTGAAGCGTGGTTCCTGGATTTCCGTGAGACTGCTCCTGCCGCTGCGACTCCGGACATGTACTTGGGGGAGGATGGCCAACCGATTGCCAAGCTATCGCGAGTCGGCTGGAAGGCTGCTGGAGTTCCTGGCGCAGTACCTGGAATGTGGGTAGCTCATCAACGCTGGGGCAAGTTGCCTTGGGAACAGCTGCTTGAACCAGCCGTGACTTTGGCGCGCGATGGGTTTCGCATCGGCGAGTATGAGGCAGCGCGGTTGCGCACCTATGCCGATGACCTTCGCGCCGACCCTGTAGCGAGGAAGTTGTTCTTCACATCCGAAGGCCAGCCTTTTCCGAGTGGTCATATCCTGCGCCAACCAGAGCTTGCTGCCACTATCGACACCATCGCTCGAGATGGAATCGATGCGATGCGCGGTGGCTCGATCGTCAACGAGCTGGTCGCTGCGAGTGATGACGGCGATGGCATCTTGACTGCCGCTGATTTTCGCGATTACAAACCGCAACTTCGTCCGGTGATGTCGTTCCGATGGCGGGGGCGCGAGGTCCTTGCCGCTTCACCGCCATCCAGCGGTGGGGTATTCCTGCAACAGGTACTGTCCTCACTCGATGTCTTTCCGCTGCGCCTTTGGGGCTTCGATGATGCGCGCAGCGTGCAGTTGATCGGTGAAGCGACTGCCGCGGCCTTCCGCGATCGCAACCGTTGGCTCGGTGATCCAGCTGGTCGCGACTTCGACCTCGATGCCTTGGTCGACCCAGAGTACCTGAACGAGCGCCGACTCAAGCTGTCTCCTAAGCGCTACACCCGACCAACTCAGCAGATGCCTCAACCATTCGCTGAGCACATGGAGACCACCCACTTCTCGGTGGTCGATGGCCAAGGAGCTGCGGTCAGCTGCACGACCACCTTGAACGGCGCGTTCGGCGCAAAGGTCATGGCACCAGGTGGTTTCTTCATGAACAATGAGATGGATGACTTCGCGGCCAAGCCAGGTCAAGCCAACCAGTTCGGCCTCGTGCAAAGTAGCTATAACGCGGTGGTCGCCGGTCGTCGCCCTTTGTCATCGATGTGCCCAGTGATAGTGGTCGCGGATGGCAAGGTCGATTCGGTCGTCGGCTCTCCAGGAGGACCGACGATCCTCACTTCGGTCATGCAGGTTCTGCTGAACCGATATGTCTTCGGCATGTCAGCAGCTCGTGCGGTGGCGGCACCACGCTTTCATCGACAAGACCTGCCGCCAGCCCTGCGTTATGAATCGTTACGGCTGGATGAAGCCATGCGTAACGAGCTCCGCTCCGTGGGACTGCCTATCGAGAGCCGCGGCAAGAGCGGCGATGTCAACGCCATCTTCCGCGTCGACGGTTTCTGGAAAGCCGTCGCCGATCCGCGTTGGAACGGCGACGCTGGTGTCGTACGCAACCCCTAGAACTGGATCTCGACGATAGTCACTTCGCCATCAGTAAGGGTGGCATCGCTTTCGCGAACCTGGCCATCCCATTCGACCCGCACCGTATAGGTGCCAGGTGCGAAGGAGCCAAGCGGCATGGTGCCATCTTCTGATCCGAACATCTGCGACAGCTGTCCGGCTGCACCGTCCAAACCATCGACACGGTTACCGAGATTGTCGAGGACTCGGACATCAGCTCCGGCAATCGGTTGGTTGTTCGGGCCAAGGATGCGCGCATTCAATGCCAATCCTTCCTCGAGGCGTACGTCCACGTCGACGGTCTGGGCGTGAGCGACGTAGATGTTCTTGACCTCAGCGGTGATGTAGCCGCGACCACTGACGGTGATGTCGTAAGTGCCAGGCGCAAGTCCTGAAACGAGACTGCTTTCTCCCCAGCCCCAGGCATCAGTCGTGTCGCCAGCTTCATCGCCTTCGCCATCGATGCGGATGGCGCGGATGTTGTAGCCACGATCGGCGCTCTTGCCGTCACTGGTCGTCGCATGCACGCGGATGGCCGCGGCGATCGGCAGCAGTACATCTCCGACCGGGTATGAAGTGTCCTGAAGCAAGGTGAAGGTCTTCACGCTCGCCTTGCCGAGTGGGTCGCCAGCACCACTTTCGGCTGGCCCTCCCCATTCATTCATCTCTACTTCGATGTGATAGCGACCCGGTGACTTGCCGGTGAACTCGAACTCACCGCTCTCATCGGTCTGCTCGAAATCAGTCTCCAAACCACCGGTGAACATCGCCATGATGCCGCCGCTGGAGTCGTCGCGAACCAATTTGACGGTCGCACCATGAACTGGGTCACCGCTAACTTCCTCGACGATGCGGCCGTAGACCTTGCCCTGCGGGGTGTTGAGGATCTGATAATCCTCGTCCGCGTCGGGCACGACGATCTCGATCGCGCCACCCCAAACAACAGA
>CAZJGH010000001.1:0-34739 GCA_964545405.1 uncultured Planctomycetales bacterium | reverse complement strand
TCTGCAATCGGTAGTCACCAGGAGCAAGTGATGCGAATTCGAATTCGCCGACATCATTGGAGACGGCTGTAGCTAAGCGCATGTCGAACATGCTGGTTCCGGCTCCAGTAGCCATCATGATCAACGAACTGTTGGTGATGGGTTGTCCTCCGGCAAGCAGTTTGCCGCGCAACTTGCATCCGTTGGCGGACATGTCGACGATGTCCACTTCAAGGGTCTCGCCTTCACGTGCGAACGCCTGCATCACCTTCGACCCGTTCAGCACCGACATGAAGTCGCCAGTGAACAGCTTGTCGGCATCGAGCGCCGCAGTGATGATGAAGTAGTTGCCGGGCTTGACATGCGTGACCTGGTAGAAGCCGTCCTCATCGGTACTGGTCTGCCAGAAGTCTTGCGAATCAGTAGCGAAGCCACCGACCATACGTCCGGGCAGGATCTGATTGTGTCGGTCGTACACATAACCCTGGATCGTGGCGCCTTGGCGGACTCGAATGATGACGCCCTCGCGGACCTCATCGGCTTCCAGCGGTTTGCCTTTGATCGCGGTGGGGGAGAATCCTTCAGCCACTACATGTACCCACTCCATTCCAGGCTCAATGCCCGACAACTCGAAGTTGCCATTCTTGTCGGAACGGGCGAAGGCCATTGATTCAAGGCCCATCTGGAAGTACGACTCGATGCCGCTTTCCTTCGACCAACCGATGGTGACCACGGCGCCGGCGACAGGTTCCCGCGTCGCGTATCCGACCACCGAACCTCGCAGCGTGGCGCCCCTGGATAGCTCTACCTGAACTCCCTCGGTCGTCTTCTCGGATTCGACAGTGATGTTGCGGTTCTTGCCTAGCACATAACCTCCGGCCCTTGTTTCCAAGCGCCAAGTACCGGGCATCAGGCCATCAATCTCGAACTTGCCGGTGCCGTCGTCACGGATGTCGATGTCAAGCAAGGAGTTCATGGCCGAATCCTTGGGCAATACGGCTACCTCATCCTCTCCAAGAGTGTTGCCAAGAGCGTTCTGACGCGCCTCCTTCTGCAGGGCTTCGCGTCGCTCGAAATATGCTCTCCAGTCCTCGCCTTCTTCCCGCTCGACTTCGACTTTGGGTTCCAACAGGCTCGACTGCAGCTTGGCGCTGACTCCGAACATGGGAATCGCCTCTTTGGTGGTGCTATCCACGACAGTTCCAGAGATGGCTCCTGGCTTGAGCAAAACCAAAGCCAGCTTCTTGTCTTCATCAAGATTACCGGGGAGGTCGAAGTAGGAATCGGAATAGCCAGGAACCTCGACCTTAAGGGTGGCGTTTTCCCAAGCAGGAATCTGGAAATGGCCACTTCCGTTGGCGAACACCCAGGTCTCTGATGGAAGAAGCTCCGGCAAGATCTCGCGGGCAGCTTCGATCAGGATGCTTTCCCCGGAGGGCATCATGCCGTTACGAATGGTGTTCTTGCCGCCGGCCTTCTCGGGGATCGCGCTCAAGAACACCTTGGCGTTGGCGATTCCCTTGCCGTCGATGCCGACGACCCGACCACTGACGCTGTTCGCGGTCTGGATCTGGATCTCTTCGGTCATCTCGTTGGCGTCAGTCGTGACCCGTGCGGTGTATGGTGCCGAACGTCCGTCACGCCCTTGAGCCAACAACACCATGGTGCGGCGAGGCAAGCGTTCGAACTCGAACTTGCCGCTGCCGTTGGACTCGGTCATCCACTCCGGCAGGCTGCGTACGAAGCCGACCAACATCCGCAGGTCGAGTGGTACTGCGACGATCTTCACGCCAGCGACACCGTTGCCTTCGCTGTCCACGGTGCGGCCACTGAGTGATCCGGTCTCAACCAGCTGGACTGTCGCTTCGACCGTCGAGCCTGGAGCGAGTGGGCCGATATCGCGGACACCAGGATGAGTCGCGCCGTCCATGGCTGCGATCGCGAGGCGGGCATTTGCCGGTACCGAGTCGATGCTGAAGCGACCCTCGCCATCAGTGAATATCCGCTCGAGATAGATGTCACGGTTGCGTACCGCTTGAATGATGTACATATAACTCGGGCCGACGAATACCTCGGCGTTGGCCACTGGCGCACCGAGTTCATCGATTACCCGGCCATTCAATACGGCGCCCGGAATCGTGTGCAACAACACGCCCTCTTCAGTGCCGAGCTCTTCCGCCTTTACCGCCTGGCGTCCACGTGTGAGGTGATGCTTACCACGAGCGACCAGGAAGGTGCCGCGCCCTGGGAGTCCCTCAAGTTGGAAGGTGCCATCCTCGTTCGCCCAGGTGGCTGCGAGCGGTTCGAGTTTCAGGTCGAGTGGATTCTCGAAGATCTCTTCAGGCGAGAACTCGAAATCGAACAGGGGAAAAGCGATTGAGTATGCCGCGACCCATAATCCCCCAAGTGGTGTGCCTTGCTCATCGACGACAGTGCCATGCAAACCGAATCGACCAGCGCCGACCTTGACCCCACGTGGGTCGAAGACGACCTCTTCCACTTCGGTGGAGATTCGCTCAGGTCCGGCTTGCAGATCAGCTTCCTCCAACTCGACAGTGGGGCTGCCGGTTGTCGTGGGGGGATCTATTTCCGTCGGTTCGGTGTCTCCTGAGTTCAGGATCCAAATGGCAACTGCTGCCAGAACAGCAATTAGGGCAATGGGTAGATGGCGCTTCATGAGAATGCAGGCACAGATTAGCTCCGGCCTAGGGGGATAGGCGAGCGACTGCCACTCCCATACGGCACATCCGGCCGAATGTTCACCACAGTTTCCCCGAATTCACTGAATTGGAGACAAAAAACGTGGGTTTTAGACCTCTAAAACCGGCAAGCTCATTGCCGCCTTCTTCGCTACCTCTTGGGCTACCTTGCCCGCGATCCGCTTGAAGATGGTGGATATCTCGCTCTCCGGCTCGGCAATTACCATCGGAATCCCTTCGTCGCCGCCGACTCGCATTCCTGCTTCGAGCGGGATGCTGCCGAGCAGTGGGACGTGGAATTTCTCGGCCGTGGCCTGGCCGCCGCCGGCACCGAAGATGTCGCCGGTCATGTTCTCGACCACGCCAAGTACATCAGTCTTGACCTGCTGTGCCATCCCGATGGCACGCCGCACATCGGTCAACGAGACTTCCTGTGGCATGGTCACGACCACCATTCCCGTGAGTGGCACCAACTGCGAAAGTGAAAGCTGGGCGTCGCCGGTTCCTGGTGGCATGTCGACGATCAGGTAATCGAGGTCACCCCACTCGACATCCTGCAGGAACTGCTCCAGAGCGCGGTGCAACATCGGGCCACGCCACATCACCGGCTGGCCATCCTCGATCATGTAGCCGACCGACATGGTCTTGATGCCATGAGCTTCGATCGGGAACAACTTGCCGTCGCTGCCGCGTGGCTTGTCGTGGATACCCATCATCACGGGTACGTTGGGGCCGTAGACATCCGCATCGAGGATGCCGACTGACGCGCCGGTGGAGGACAAGGCAGCAGCCAGGTTCACGGCGCAGGTGCTCTTGCCGACGCCACCCTTGCCGGAAGTCACGGCGATGACGTGCTTGACGTTGCCGCCGAGCTTATTGCCCACGGGCAGCGATGACTTGACCTGAGCCGTCATCGTGATGTTGACGGTCTCGATCCCATCAAGCGCCATCACGGCATCGTGGGCCTGCTGCTTGAGCTGCTCCTTCACTGGGCAGGCCGGGGTGGTCAGCTCGATCGAGAATTTGGCGACGCCATTGCATACGGCCAGATCCTTGATGAAACCGAGCGTGACGATGTCTTTGTGCAGGTCAGGATCCATCACGCTTTTCAGCGCTTCAAGAACGGAGTCTTTGTCGACGGTAGTCATGTTTTGGTATTTCCAGCCCTACCTGTAGGATAGGGGGTTGTGGGAGCGGAAAAGAATACTCAAAAATCGGCGGTTGTGTTGCTGTCTGGCGGCCTAGATTCCGCCACGGTTGCTGCGTGGCTGCAGCGCGAGGGATTCAGGGTGATCGGTTTGAGCATCGATTATGGCCAACGCCACGCAGTTGAGCTACAGGCGGCGGCCAAAGTCGCTGCCGAACTGGGGCTTGATGAACACCTGACCATGCGTCTGGATATGCGGGCATTCGGCGGATCTGCCCTGACCGACGACATTGAAGTGCCGAAATCAACCAGTGCCGATGACGCCGTCGCCGCGGACATCCCGGTCACCTACGTACCGGCGCGCAACACGATCTTCCTGTCGTTGGCTTTAGGTCTTGCTGAGGCTCGTGGTGCCCATGACCTTGGCATCGGAGTCAACGCCTTGGATTACTCCGGCTATCCGGATTGCCGTCCTGATTTCGTCGCCAAGTTCGGTGAGCTCGCCAATCTTGCCACCCGCGAAGGAGTCGAAGGCAGACCGATCGAGTTGCACACACCGCTGCTGCATTTGAGCAAGCTTGAGATCCTGCAACTTGCATATGAGTTGAAGGTGCCGGTGGCCGACACCATCTCTTGTTATGACCCATCCATCAGCGGCGAAGCGTGCCGTTTGTGTGACGCCTGCCGCCTGCGGATGCAGGCGGAAGACGCTTTTGCTGCACAAAGTGACAGCGCTCGGACAGACTAAAGGAAGGTGTAACCAATCAAGTTCGAGACTAGGCAACTCTGTGGTTGCGCCGCCTGGATGTAGACCGTGCGGCCAGATGCACCGGGGGGAACGGACACCGTCCAAGTCGCGTAGCCATAGGCGTTGGCGTTGACGTTGTGCCCAATTTGAGCCGACTGGATTGGGCTGGTGAGCCCGGCGCAGCCTGGTACTGATGTACTTCCGAGCTGGAAACCGTAGGCGAAGTAGACTCGCTGCTGGGGTTGCGCATCGGAAACTTTGAGAATGTTCTGCTGGCCGGCCAGCCCTGGATCCGGGGCAGCAAGATGCATAGTTCCATCGACCAAGGCAGCGACGACTACCGGCTCCAGGAAGACGTCATCGTCGCCGACGGAAACTGCACATTGCACCGTCTGACCAGTTGCCGCAGTGTCTTTCGGCAACTGGTCTGCAAGCCCGGCATGAGTTACATCTCGGACCACCACACCGTCGACGGTCCACACGTAGTGATAACGCAGGACGTCGTAATCGATGTCATCGAGAAGCGGGGAGTCGACGCGACAAGCGATCACGGAATCCGAGAACGGGGAAGGCGGGTCGAGTGCTGCGGTGATGGGTTCCGGTGGGCGGTTGAAGCCTGGGGTGCGGGCTGGAACGACTTCAATCGGGTCATTGAAAACAACCACACCATTGACCTCGACTTCCAAGCGCCAGGTGCCAGCGAGCGTGTGCAACTCGGCATGGTCGACCCAAAAACTAAGCCACCAAGCACGCGAAACGCTCGTGTTGCCAAAGTTCCATACGTTCCCAAGGCGAGCGAGAGTTCCGTTTGGTCGGAAAAGCCTCAGGCGCCAGGTGCTATTAACTGGCAGATTACCCACCATGAACCAACAGTAGAGGCGGCTGTCGGTGAAGGCGAATTGCCCCGAGCGGGGAATCGAATAGGGAGGCCCACCGTTAATCCCGGGATCTTCGTAGGAGAGTAAGTGGTCGAGAACAATCAGTGATCGATTCATCGGGATTTGGTTTTCCCACCAGCTGGTTCCTGGGCTGCACGATCCTGCCCAAGGATCCACAGCTTGCCCACTTTCTTCCACCTGGAAGTGAAGATGGGGGCCGTTGGAGTAGCCACTTGAGCCAGCCATCCCAATCTGTTCGCCAGCGACCACTTGCTGATTGACGGTTGCAGCCACGCTGCCGTTCTTCATGTGCCAGTACTTTCCAAGGACACCACTGCCGTGATCGATGGTAACCATGTTGCTGACCGCGTTGGGATCGAGGGTGGTGTGACGGTCGAACTCTCCGTCATGGGTGGCCACGACCACGCCATCGTATGCAGCGTAAATTGGCACTCCACGATCCTGTTCGTCGAAAGTCTTGATTTGGGTATCGGTGCCACGGTGTCCATCATATGTGAACTCAGAGCAATCCCAGTCGAGGATGCCCTGGGAGCCCAGGTCATGGTCAAAGAACTTATTCACCAACATGTCACGCCGATCGATATTTCCGGCAATCGGGAAGTGCGGGAAAGCGAGCGTTGCGCGCGCACCATTGCTCTGCGATAGGGGGCCGAAGCGCGCTTCATAGTCGCGCAACTTCTTGGTCAGCAAGGCGCGGTCTTGTACTGTGATGCACTCCCCAGCCTACTCCCCAGCCTTAGGGTTGACCTGGCCACCTACACTGCCGATGGATGGTTGTTGCGCAGGGCTCGGGAGAGAGAAAAGGAACGCGGCCACGCTGGCCGCGCAGAGGGTATGCATGGAGCAAAATTCCATTTGGGGGTCTCTGAAGAGGGTTAATCGTGAATCGCTAAAGTAGCAATAATCAAGAACCGGAATTTCTGAATACGGGGCGAAAAAACTAAATTTGGCGAATTTGCCTGCGCGACTTGCAGGGACGTTTGAGACGTCAGAGCGATGGATATTTCTCGCTGCTACCCTTGCTGTCGGAGAATTTTGAGTTGAACCCTGAACTTCACACGCACGTCGATGTCGAACGCACCTGGCATGTGCGGCATCGAAACCTACGTCAAGGACAACCCTTCGAGTCGGTCGATTACGGCGCTGTCGATAGGTTGGATACCACGGTGCACTTGGTGCTGACCTTGGATGGCGTCGAGATTGGCTGTGCGACCATCATGGTCGAGGAACGTGCGGGCAACTTCGGCTATCGCATTCGTGGTATGGCGGTAGATGAGGAATACCGAGGGCGTGGATATGGTCGCCTCCTGATGGAGGGGACTCAGCAGCTCGCGCGCGAAGCTGGCACTGGCTTGTGGTGTAACGCACGAGTAATCGCGATTCCGGCCTACAAGAGTTGTGGTTTCGTTCAGGTCGGCGAGGAGTTCGATATCCCCAAGATCGGTCCGCACTATGTGTTGGAGTGGCTGCCTTGAGCGATTTGTTGGAACCGGCTTTAGTGTTGACCTAGACACCAGCCATGACCGACTTCCCAGCCAAGACTTGCGAGATCGATTCCCTAGTCACCCATGCCAAGCTGATTGAAGCAGCGTTGGCTGGTCGCAAGACCCAACAGCGTCGTAATGGTGTTTATGCTTATCCCGGTGAATCATTCGAACTTGAGGGCACCAAGTTTCAAGTGACAGATCTTCGTCGCCAAACTCTCGGCGATATGACTGACGCCGATGCCCAAGCCGAGGGTTACCCAAGCCTTGATATGTATCGCGACTTGATTCTGCGTATGCACAAGGGCATGGAGTGGAATGGCACGGCCCAGGTTTGGGTGCACGAGTTCGAGCGCTGCACTGATTAGGCTTTAGGGCGCACCAAAACGGAATCCTAGGATAGGATGGAACCATAGCCGATTTCGGCTCATCTACCATCCAATGCGCCCATTCCCTCACGCCCTGCTTCCGATCATCCTGGTTTCCGCGCCGCTTGCTGCCCAGCAGCCGAGCTATCCAGAAGGTGCTGCGGTCCCACGTTCGATGACACCGGCGGAAGCCAATTGGGTTTCTGCCAACCCACTTGGGCAAGTTCTCAGCGCGACCGCACCACCGACCGGAACGGTCTATTGCGTGCCTGAATACGACCCGATGGACGGTATCTTCATCGCTTGGGAAGGGTCCACCTCGTGGAAGAACATCCTCGCCCAGATGGCAGGCGAGATCACCACGACCGGCGATGCGGATATCTATTGCGTCGTCGACAGTAGCAGCGAAAGCAGCTCGGCGTCCTCCACGATTTCCGCTCAAGGCGCCAACATGAGCAGGGTGCATTTCGTGGTGCGAGGCACTGACACCATCTGGATTCGTGACTATGGCCCACGTTACATCTATCAAGGTGACGTCCGCGCCATCGTCGATCACACCTACAACCGGCCACGGCCGAGCGATAACGCGCTTTCGTCATACCTGTCGGGGTATTTCGGCCACGCGCTCTATGAGCAGCCACTCACTCACGGTGGTGGTAACTTCCATCTCGATGGTCTCGGCGGTGGCTATCTGACGCGCCTGATCAACAACGAGAATCAAGGTTACAACGACACTCAGATTTGGGACGTCTTCAACGACTACCAGAACCTCGATGTGACCCTCTTCACGCCGTTTCCGACCAACGTCGATTCGACCCAACACATCGACATGTGGATGCAGGTCTACGGCGACGACAAGGTCATGATCAGTGACTGGCCGGCGCAGTCAGGCAGTTCCCAAGACAACATCTGTGATCAGGCTGCCATCGACATGGCTGCCGAAGGGTTCACGGTCACTCGCATCCCTGCACGGCATTACGGTGGAACGCACTACACCTACACCAACGTGGTCATCTGTAACGACTTGGTGCTGGTGCCGAGGTACACCAACTCGACCATCACCCAATACAACTCACAGGCCCTATCCGCCTGGCAAGCGGCGATGCCCGGCAAGACCGTGGTGCAGATCGACTGCCAAGCCATCGTCACGGCTTCGGGAGTCATGCACTGCATCGTCATGCACTTACCCGAACACCGTGGAGGCGTGAACCCGACCGCTTACATCGTGGCGCCAAATGGTGGCGAGATCCTGAATCCAGGCACACAGTTGAGCATCGAGTGGCTGTCCGATGACGACGTCGCCGCCACTTCTGCAGCCCTTGAGCTGTCGACCGATGGTGGAGCCTCATGGGGTTCGATCGCCACCGGCTTGCCAGCTGCCGGAACCCATGTCTGGACAGTCCCTAATGTCAGCACCAACGATGCCCTATTGCGTGTGGTCGTTGCTGATGCAGTAGCCAACACCGGTAGCGACGAGACGGATATGCCGTTCGCCATCGCCGCACCGACCGACGCCGCCTTCATCAACTACGGCGCCGGCAAGCCGGGTAGCTCTGGAATCCCAGCGCTGACCCTCAACGCCAACCCCGTCCTCGGTGCAGCGGTCAGTCTTGAGATCAGCTCCGCCTTGGCGAACTCCAATGCCAAGCTTATCCGTGGTCCCTCCCCTGCATCCACTCCATTCGATGGGGCAGTTGCCCTAGTCAGTTACGACACCGTGATCGATATCCCGATCGATGCAGCTGGCGATGGCGTGATGAACGCGACGGTGCCGAACTCAGTCGGATTGGCCGGGCGTAGCCTGTACTGGCAAGTTTGGATCCCGAACGACCCAGGCGCTGCAGGCAATGGCTGGGCATGCTCCAACGGACTTGAGACCCAACTTGGCTTCTAGCTCGGAGTGGTGGTCCCGCCTGGCTAGACTTCCTGAATGTCGCCGGTCGAAAAACCCGTCCCGCCTGAGGTCCTGGAATCACTGGGCCGTCTCTACCAAGTAATCGATACCCTGCGGTCGCCGAACGGCTGCCCGTGGGACATGAAGCAGACCGTCGAGACTCTTGCGCCACACCTGGTCGAGGAGTGCCACGAGATGGCCGACGCCGTCGCGCGCCGCGATGCCACAGACACTTGCGAGGAACTTGGCGACCTGCTGATGGGGGTGATGATGGTGGCTAGGGTCGCGGATGAGGACCGTGGATTCGGCATGAAGGATGTCGCCGATGGCATCACAGCCAAGCTGATTCGCCGACACCCGCATGTCTATGGCGAGGTCGAAGTCGACGGCACCGGGCAGGTCCTGAAGAACTGGGAAGCCATCAAGAAACAGGAGAAGATCGACAAGGGCACCGACGAATCGACCTTAGCTGGGGTGCCGCGCTCATTGCCGGCACTGTTGCGGGCTTATCGAGTGGGCGAGAAGGCTTCCAATGCTGGTTTCGATTGGCCAGATTTGACCGGCCCCAGCGAGAAGGTCGAAGAGGAGTGGCAGGAGTTCCACGATGCCGTCGAATCCGGCGACAAGGAGCGGGCCAGCGAGGAACTCGGCGACTTGCTGTTCGCGGTGGTCAATGTCGCGCGCAAGATGAAGCTCGAACCTGAGCTTGCCCTACGAGGCACTATCGAGCGGTTTTCCAGCCGTTTTCGCTATATCGAGCAGCATATCGACAAGCCCTTGGCCGAGGCCACCCTCGAAGAGATGGACCTTCTTTGGGAGAAGGCAAAAACTGTCGCGGACGGGGCTTGACCATTCTCCTGGGAGAGGCGTATACTTTCCGGCCAAAGTGCGGGGATGTGGCGCAATTGGTTAGCGTACCAGACTGTCGATCTGGTGGTTGCGAGTTCGAGTCTCGTCATCCTCGCCATCTAAATCAAACAGGCGGCTCTCAATCGAGAGCCGCCTGTTTTTTATTGCAGCGGAGAGCCTGGCTCTAGCCTACCAGGGCTTATCCATCGACTTGGCCGGCAGATGGATCTTGATCGGCTTGGTGGTAGTCACGCCATCGTATTCGAAGATCTCGTAGTACCGATAGCGGCCTTTCTCATCGTTGAAGGACAGGCGGTAGCGACCTTTCGAACGGTTGAAGTAGACCTCACCCGAGTCGTCGGCGCGCTCGGTCATGCCGACGTTGCCGCTGCTGTTGCCACGACTGGCCATCTTGCCTTCGAGGTCTGGCTGATTGACATCAGGAGCCATGGTGCAGATCGCGTTGTTGGCCAGATCGCCCTTCGGCGTGAAGACGCGGAACTCGATAACAGGCGAGATGCTCACGCTGATGGTTACTTCCTGGGTGCTACCCGCCACAGCAGGGCCAGCTTCGACGATCTTCGGCGTGAAGCCGCGGCCTGAGACCAGCCACCACTTCATCTTGCCATCGAGCAGCTTGACGCCATTCTTGTCGGCGGTGGCTGCATTCAGCTTGGTGTAGTTCTGTCCGTGCAAAGGGGTGCGAGACGAGAACACCACATCGGAACGCTTAGGGCTACGCAGGTAGAGAGGGTCAGGAATATTGCGCACCAGGTAGCAGAAGGCACCACCGATCGGGCGGCCTGTGGCCTTGTCGACGATGTGCGAAACGTACAGGGCTTCGTCGGCTGTAGGTGGCTGGAGTGCAGGTGGTGGAATCACCTTGGCGGCGACTTCAGGACCAGCACCGGAAACGGTGGTGGCCAACGTTGACTTCTTCTTCTTTGATTTGCCACTGCATGCTGGGAGCACGAGCATTGCACAAGCGAGGACGATAATCAGGTTGCGGGGACTCATTCTTCTTCTGGTAGTTCGAGCTGTTCGGCGCCTTTTACGGCTTCGAAGGTAAGGGTGCCAATGTCGAGAGCCTGTTCGGCTTCGAGCGCTTCTTCCAAACGACCGAAGATGACAGGGCTATCAGGCTGGAATACCGTACAACAATCCGGAGCTGGAAGTGTGGAAAGCTGGTAAGTACCGATATTTCTGGCCATCGAGATCGCCTCGGTCTTGTCCATCCCGATCAGAGGGCGAAGCACCGGTAGACGCGACGCATCTTCGATCACCGTCATGTTCTGCATGGTCTGGCTGGCCACCTGACCGAGGCTTTCGCCAGTGATGAGGGCACGGCATTTACGGCGCGCTGCCACCAAGGAGGCGATGCGTTGCATGGCGCGGCGATAGAGGATGGTGCGGTATCGGGCCGGGCAACAATCACGAATCGCTTCTTGATAGGGGCTGAAGGGCACTACGTGAAGGACCGTGCGCGGCTGCCATTCGGCGAGTCTCTCGCCGAGGCGGATTATCTTCTCCCTGGTCTGGGGGCCGACATGCGGGAAGGAATAGAAAGAGATGAACTCCATACGCATGCCGCGCTTCATCATCATCCAGGCCGCGACCGGTGAATCTATTCCACCGGAGAGCAGGGTCAGTCCACGGCCCATGGTTCCAACCGGTAACCCAGCAGGGCCTTTGATTCGACGCGCGAAGACCAAAGCTTCCTCTTCCCGGATGTCGACTTCCAAGTGAAGTTCAGGCTCCTTCAGGTTGACCTTCAACATGGGATTCGCAGGCAGGACGATGTCGGCGATCTCCAGCGTGAACTGCATGCTGGTCATCGGGAAGGCCTTATTACCCCGGTTGACGGTGATCCGAAACTGCACTTCAGTGCGGCCAGCGAAATCCTGCTTGAGGGCATCCACCAACACCTCTGCGGCTTTGGCCTTGATCGCTTCAGGATCGAGATACAGCTTGGAAACAGGTGACAGGCTGGTCACGCCAAACACCTGGGCAGCGCGGTGAGTGTGGGCTGTGAGGTCGACGTCGGCTTCGACCAGGATTCGCCCTCGGCGGCGTAAGGTGACCAAACCAGGAAGCGGGCCGAGTGCGGCCTTGAGATTACTGCACAAGGCGCGCTCAAATGCCGGCCGGTTGCCGCCTTTGAGACCGATCTCGCCATAGCGGACCAGCAGGGTAGATTTTTGGTTCATGTCAGACAATTTCCACGGGAGGGCTTTCGCCAATGCCGGGGCCATTCTAGAATTGCCGGCTTAGGGCGATTAGCTCAGTTGGCTAGAGCATCTCGTTTACACCGAGAGGGTCGGGGGTTCGAGTCCCTCACCGCCCACCAAACACCGTGCGCGCCGCATATTCCCGAAAATTCGGGAGTCTGTATGGCGCGCATTTTTAAATTTCGCTTCCATTGGGCGGATTTGACACGAAACTAATGCAATGAGCGCCTTCCTACTCTGTGCGGCCCTGTTGTTGCCGCAGTTCGGAATGTCCAACGATGGCTCGGCCGAGATCACGGCCTCCCTCGGGGTGGACGAAATCGGGGCCGGTTCGATCCTGAACCTGCAGATGGCCATGGACATATCCGATGGCTGGCATGCTTATCACCCCGATCAGGATCCCGAGAATGGCATTCCTGTCTCGGTCGATATCAGCGGGGAAGGGTGGCAAACCGCAGGTGAGTTCTTGTGCCTCCAGGAGCCGACGCCCCACACTCTCGAAGCTGGCACCTTCAAGGCCGAATACCTGTGGATCAGCGGCAAGCCCGAATTCGTCCTGCCGGTGCGTGTTCCTGAGACTCTTGGCGCGACCGAGTTGACGGTCGACTTCAACTATCAGCTGTGCGATGACTCGAGTTGTCTGGCGCCGATGACCGAGACCATCAAGATTTCCCTGATGGTTACCGACGCGGCCGCAATGGCCCCGGTAGAGGATGAGGCAGTTCCACCTGCTGAGGATGTCGAAGGCGGAGCCGTAGCAGGCACCGAGGCAGATGGTGGCATGGATGCCGAGGAAGCACTCGGCAATCAACTTCCTGAAGGTTTCTGGGCCTTCATGTTGATGGCGATATCCGCAGGAGCTGCAACCTTGCTCACGCCATGTGTGTTCCCGATGATCCCAGTGACCATCAGTTACTTCACCAAGCGCTCAGAGTCAGGCAAAGGCACTCCTATCGGCAACGCTACCGCCTACGCCGGAGGCATCATCTTCACCTTCGCCGGCATCGGCGGGGGAGCTGCGTTGATCCTCGGGCCGACCGGTGCCAACCAGATCGGCTCCAATCCGTGGGTGAACACTGCCATCGGCCTGTTGTTCGTGGTCATGGCAGTTTCGTTGTTGGGTTACTTCGAGATTCAGGCACCACGATTCCTGCAGAAGTTCGCTGCCAACACCCAATCAGGTGGTCAAAGCAAGGCAGGCTACCTTCCGGTGGCGATGATGGCAGTCGCCTTCAGTATCACCGCTTTCACCTGCACGGTCGCCTTCGTCGGTGCGGTGTTCGCTGCTGGCCTCAAGCTTGGCCCGCTCTACCTATTCGGTGGGATGTTCGTGTACGGCTTGGTATTCGCCCTGCCGTTCTTCTTCCTGGCGATGTTCCCATCGCGCCTGCAAGCCATGCCTAATGCAGGTGGATGGATGAACACCGTGAAGGTCTGCGCGGGATTCGTTGAACTGGTCGCGGCGATCAAGTTCTTCTCCAACGCCGACTTGTTCTGGGATTTCGAGATCCTCACCTGGCCGATCGTGCTCGGCTCATCCGCCTTGATCATGATCCTGTGGGCGGCATACATGTTCGGCCTGTTCAAGATGCCGCATGACTTCGAGAAGGCCAAGCCTGGCAAGGCGCGCCTCGGGTTCGCCTTGGCGATCCTTGCCGGTGGCGTTTATCTGCTTCCGGGAGTGTTCAATCGCGATTTTGGCTACGCCAAGATCATCTACGCGTTCGCGCCTCCACCGACCTACGGCATGCCTGGCGACCTCGGTCCAGCAGGCCTGACTTGGTTCGAGGACTACGATGAAGCCTTCGCGCATTCCGCCACGGAAGGCATGCCACTGTTCCTCGACTTCACCGGTGTCACGTGCCCGAACTGTCGCTTGATGGAGAACGGGGTATTCCCTGACCCTCAGGTGAAACCTCTGCTTCGTCAGTACACCCGCGCAGAGCTGTGGGTCGACAAGATAGCCAAGTACGCGGATATGGAGGTCGAGCGTTTCAAGCAGGCTTCACAGCCGTTCTACGCGCTGATCGATCCGCGCGACGATTCGATTCTCGCTACCTTCCCTGGCTATGACCCGGATGCCAGCAAGTTCGCTGCATTCCTTCAGCAGGGCTTGGATAAGTACGCGAGCAACACTCAGCCTTAGGCCCGTCGATCATGTTGAAGCTCTTTCCCGGCGACGGATGCGGCAATCGCTTCCTGCTGGTGGAAGAGTCTCGTATGAAGGCTGCAGGAGAGATGGGTTCCGATTTGGCTCGACGTCTATGCGCTGACCGATTCGATGGCCTGTTGGTACTCGGTGATGCCAAGTCTGGCGGTGTTTTGCCTGTGACCATCTTCAATCGCGATGGTTCCGATGGTGGGGCTTGCCTGAACGGACTGCGTGTGGCTGCTCGTCACACCGGTGCAGATAGTGGTGAGATACTGATGGCGCAACAGCGTGTCGCATGGAGGTCATGTGCGGCGGGAATCGAACTTTCGCTGCCTTTGTGCGTGGACGATCTGGCCATAACCGAGCACCGCGATTCCGACGGCGAGCCTTGGTTTCAGGTCGATTTCTGGAATCCGCACGCGGTTTTCAAGCACAAACCCGAGCACCTGAGCCTTGCCGATTTCGCGGCTCATGTCTCTACCCGTACCGACCTCTTTCCACACGGCGTGAATGTCGAAGTCGTGCCTGAACTGGGTGAAAGCGATGAGTTGCAGATGCGGGTCCTTGAGCGTGGCGTCGGCGAGACCGAGGCATGCGGCAGCGGTGCGTTGGCCGTCGCGGTAGTGGCCTGGAGACTCGGTGGCGGTGAACTTATTGGCGTCAATATGGCCGGAGGCCGGCTTGAAATTGAGCGCACGGATGAAGCGCAAATCCGCTTGCGGGGGGCGGCATCGGTAGGCTTACCACTGAGCGTGCACGAGCTCCAACAGGACGCGCCTAAAGACCTTATTTGAAGGGACTTGCAGTGCCAGCCTCACAAGAATTTTAGCTTTCCTTGGAGGCGCGGAAATGGTGCAATAGGCGCTGCTGCTAGCGTCTGCTAGCCCCCTGCCCATGGCCGAAAATCTTGTCCCCGAAGCGCAGCCGATTCACGATGCGCTGATTGAAAAGGAGATGCGCGATTCGTACCTGACGTACGCGCTTTCCGTTATCCATGACCGTGCCCTTCCAGATGTGCGGGATGGCCTGAAGCCATCCCAAAGGCGCATCTTGGTGGCCATGAACGACCTGCACTTGCGACCGAATTCCAAGTACAGGAAGTGCGCGAAGATCGCTGGTGATACCTCCGGTAACTACCACCCACACGGTGAGTCAGTGATCTACCCGACACTGGTGCGAATGGCTCAGCCATTCCGTCTTCGTCACTGTCTGGTTGATGGCCAAGGTAACTTCGGTTCGATCGATGGCGACCCACCAGCGGCAATGCGGTACACCGAAGCTCGCATGGGTGGCCCAGCCGAGGAGATGCTCCTCGACCTCGACAAGGACACCTCCGACCTGCGTTCCAACTACGATGAAACGCGAATGGAGCCGGTGGTCCTGCCGGGCAAGTTCCCGAACCTGCTGGTCAACGGTTCGGAAGGAATCGCAGTCGGTATGTCGACTGCCCTGCCACCTCACAACCTGGTCGAGGTGCTGAACGGTGTGCGTTATCTGTTGGATAACCCCGAGTGCAAGGTCCAGGACCTGTTGCCGATCATCAAGGGGCCTGACTTCCCGACCGGCGGCATCATCTGCGGCCGTGCCGGAATCGTTGAAGCGCAAATGACCGGCCGTGGCAAGATCATCTTGCGCGCCCGGATTCATGTAGAGGAGCCGAAGAAAGGCAAGGGTCGTACCAGTTTGGTGGTGACCGAGATCCCATACGAGCGCGAGAAGGCCGCGATCATCGAGAAGATCGCCGCTGAAGTCAAGAACGAGCGTATCGAGGGCATCTACGACATCCGCGACGAGTCTGACCGCCATGGCATGCGCCTGGTCATCGAGCTGAAGAAGGATGGCGATCCGGTGGTGGTCGAGAACCTGCTCTACAAGCACAGCTCACTGCAGATCACCTATGCGGTGCGCAACACCGCCTTGATCGAAGGTCAGCCGCGGACCCTCAACTTGCGCGAGTTGTTGGCGGCCTACCGCAATCACCGCTTCGACGTGATCCGTCGTCGCACCCGCTTCCTGCTGCGAAAGGCCGAGCATCGACTGCACATCCTCGAGGGCTTGATGATCGCCATCAAGTCGATCGATGAGGTCGTCGAGATCATCAAGGCATCTGCCGACACTCAAGTGGCGCGCCAAAGCCTGGAAGCTGCGTTCGCGCTTACCCCAATCCAGTCGCAGGCCATCGTCGATATGCGCCTCGGTCGCCTGACTGGTCTGGAAGTCGAGAAGCTGCAGGCCGAGATCGATGGCCTGAAGACCGACATCGCTTGGTACAAGCGAATCCTGGCCGAGGATGAGTTGGTCTACAACATCATTCGCGAGGACCTGGATGACCTCGAGAAGAAGTACGGCGAACCACGTCGCAGCGAGATCGGTGAAGGAGTACAAGACTTCCTGACCGAAGACCTGATCACCGAGGAGACCATGGTGGTCACGGTTTCGCGTGAGGGTTACGTCAAGCGTTGCTCGGTCGATACTTATCGCGCACAATCACGTGGCGGTCGTGGCATCACCGGTGGCAAGTCGAAGGAGGGTGACTTCATGTCGCACATGTTCGTGTGCAGCACCCACGACTATCTGCTGGTCATCACCGACCGCGGTCGGTTGTTCTGGCTCAAGGTCTACCGACTTCCGGAACAGGATCGCACCGCCAAGGGCCGTTCGATTCGCAACCTTCTCGAAGGCATCCAGCCCGACGAGGAGATCCGCTCGATCCTGTCCACACGTACCTTCGACGAGGCTGATTACCTGCTGTTCGCGACCGCGCGCGGCAAGGTCAAGAAGACCGAGCTCAAGGCCTATAGCAACGTCCGAACTGTCGGCATCATCGCTACCAAGCTCGAGGAAGGCGACCGCCTGATCGGCTCGCGCCTGGTCAGCAAGGGCGATGAAGTGATGTTGGTCACTGCCGGTGGCCAAGTCGTACGCTTCAACGAGGAAGGTGCACGCGCGATGGGCCGTAACGCTGCTGGCGTGAAGGGCGCTTCGCTCAAGGAAGGCGATAAGGTCGTCGACCTGATCGCTGGCCATGAGGATGAATATCTGCTGCTGGCTTGTCAGAACGGTTATGGCAAACGCACCCGCATTGGTGAGTTCCGCTTGACTAAGCGTGGCTCACAAGGTGTCGTCGGCATCAAGACTACCGAACGTAACGGTCCGGTCGTCAACGCGCGTAACGCCAGCCGTTGTGCCGATGTCTTGTTCTCGACTACCGGCGGCATGGTCGTGCGCACCAAGGTCGATGAGATCTCGATCCAAGGTCGCGCTACCCAAGGCGTACGCTTGGTCAACCTGAAGGGGGATGACAAGCTCGCCAGCTTGGCCGCGATTCCTCCGGAAGACGACAGTGAAGGTGAAGGCCAGGAAACCACACAGGAGTAGACATGCTTGAGAAGCTAAGTGAAAGCATCAAGGACGCGATGCGCGCCAAGGATAAGCTGCGCACCCAGACCTTGCGTTCGATCATGAACGACTTCAAGAACGCCGGCATCGAGAAGAAGGGTCGTGATGGCCTGACCGCCGAAGTTTCCTCGCCCGCGGAATACCTGGATGAGCCTGAGATGCTCAAGGTCATCCAAGGTGCGGCCAAGCGTCGTCGCGAGTCAGCCGAGCAGTACATCGCCGGTGATCGCCAAGACCTTGCCGACAAGGAGAACCTGGAACTCGCCATCCTCGAGGAGTTCCTGCCGAAGGCACTCAGCCCGGAAGAGCTTGAGGTGATCGTCAAGGAGGCGATCGCCGAGATCGGCGCTACCTCGATGGCGGACATGGGCAAGGTCATGAAGATAGCCCAGGCCAAGATCGCCGGTCGCGCTGACGGCAAGGTGGTCTCAGGAGTAGTCCGAGGATTGCTCGGATGACCGAGGAACTGCGTGATCCCCGTGTGAAGGTGTGGCCGAAAAGCCGCATCATCATGGTGACCATCGTCTACGTGGCGTTGGCGACTGGTGCTGCCTGGATATCGATCGGTGTCGCCATGGATCGGGTCAAGGACATGGGGCACTACCAGGTGCAGAAGACCCGTGAGTTCCTGGGGCCGGAACGCGCTGCTGAACTGGATGAGTTCATGCGTGGTGAAGGTACTGAGGAAGGGCTTGAAGAGCAGCCGGCAACAGACCCAGAGCAGACACCGCCCGCCACGGAAGAGTAGACTGCGGCAATGAAGGTTGCCCTCGACATTCGCAAGCGCAGTGGACCATACACTTCGTATGTGCGCGTGACCGAACTGCTCGAGGAGGCCGCGAATGCCGTCGGGTTGGAGACCCAGCTATGGAGTGGTGGTGCGATCGAGGCCGACGCCTTGTGGCACCCGGAGTTGAAGCCGGATGCCGTCGAGACATCTGTTCCGCGCATCATCTCACTGCATGACGTCAGTCCACTGCTACGTGATAGCCGCAATGTCTTGGTTCGTTGGCGCCGTGCGCGTCGTTTCCGACGTCAGTTCGCCATTGCCGCTCAACAGGCCGCAGCTTTCGCCGCTGGTTCCAACTCAACCGTCATCCGCGTCCGCGAAGCCTTCAATGACCTGACCACGCCCTTGCAGATGGTGCCGATCTACCCGGCGGTGACCCTGCAGCCGGCGAGTAGCGACAGTTGCGAGCAGGTACTTGCCGAGTTCGGGATCGAAGGTGAGTTCGTGTTGTTCGTGGCCGCCATGCGCAAGCACAAGAACTGGCATGGCGCATTGCTCGGTTGGGCTGACTTGCCTGAGCAGTTGCGTCGCGCTCACCCGCTGGTATTGGCCGGTCCGAACAAGCGCGCCATCGGCAAGATGCGACGGTTGATCGAGCGCTTGGGGGTAGTGGATCAGGTCGTGATTACCGGCAACTTGGATGATCGACAGCTTGCCGCGTTGTACACCAGCTGCAAGTTGTTCCTGTTCCCCAGCTTCAACGAGGGTTTCGGCTTACCACCACTGGAAGCCATGAAATGTGGGGCCGCCGTCATCGCGGCCAAGGCTCCCGCGATGCCTGAGGTGCTGGGTAGCGCTGCTGAGTATGTGAACCCCTTCGACAACTCATCGATAACCTCCCAACTGGAACTGGTGTTGACCGACTCCGAGCGCCTGCAACGACTGCGTGCTGCGGGTGTTGAGCAGGCTGCCACCTTCAACCCGGAACGGACTGGTCGTGCGATGATCGAGCTGCTCGAGACCGTACTTGGTTAATCAGCGTCGAGGTTGAGCATGTCATTGATGGCTTGACGGTAATCCAGGAACGCCTGGCGACCATCGGCGGTCAGTCGAAGCATGGTCTTAGGCTTGTTGTCGATGAACTCCTTGACCACTTCCACATACCCGACCTGTTCGAGCTTGGTCATGTGTGATGACATGTTGCCCCAAGTCAAGCCAGTCTCGTTGAGTAGCCAGGTGGCGTCGGCGCTTTCGATCACGAACAGACGGGTCATGATCGCTAACCGCGAAGGGGCGTGGATGAGGGGATCAAGCACGGTGGTAGGCGCGTGAGAACTTGTGCAGCAGAAACACGCCGAAGGTCAACGGCAACAATGACGAGAGGCCTAGAGCGAAGGCGAGGTCGTCGAAAGTGAGCAGGTGATTCACGAATACGGTGACGACGAAACTGAGAACGATCCACAGGGTGTAGATGAAAGCTCGGGAAACGTCATACATGAATCCAGCGACCCCAAGCATGAGGCCGAACATTAGACCTAGCGGTAGGGGAGCGAGGCGAACCTCGGTAGCGCTTGGTCCAATGCCGGCTTGCGTCTTGGTCAGGTAGAGGACCACAGCCGCAACCAGGCTGAGGGCGAGTACCCCAGCCATCAGGGCGAGCTTGGTGCTTTGTTGCCGCCGGCGCTGAGGGCGGAACTTGACCACACCAACACGTGGTTCGGTGAAGCGTTTACGCAGGACCAGGTAGATCGGCATGAGCAAGGCGAAGCTGACACCGCCGAACCCGGCATAATCGAAGAACGACACTATTGCCCATATGAGCAGGAAGGAGCCAAGCAAGATATCCAGCAGTCCATCCGAGAAATATGCGCGTTGGAAGCTTTGAGCTTCGATTGCTTGGAGGTCGTCGTCAAGTTCCATGCCCTACCTTACGCCTTGCAAAGTACTTTGTTTGGCAAAGTTCAGAGATATTTATGGCGAAAATCAGTTTTAAAGTGGCCTCTTCCGATAGTACAGCCTACAGGTAGCGCATCCAGAGGTAGACCGCTGCAATCGCGACCGACATCAACATCATCGGGAAAGCAGTCTTGAGGAAGGTCACGAAGCGAATCGGATGTCCTGCTCGCTCAGCGAAACCTGCCACGATCAAGTTGGCACTAGCGCCGATCAGGCTGCCGTTGCCACCCAGGCAAGCACCAAGGGACAGTGACCACCAGACTGCGTGCTCTTGTGCGTAGTTCAAGCCCATGCCGGATTCCTTGAGCTGCTCAAAGGTCTCCTGCAAGGTCGGGATCATGGTGGCGACGAAGGGGATGTTGTCGACTACCGCACTAGCTACCGCCGATATCCATAGCACTGCCATTGACAGGGTGGAGGTGACTGCAGCTGGGTCAGTGGCGCCTTCGGTAAGGCCAAGCACTTGGCCGGCGAGTAGTTCGAGACCACCGGCGTTCTCCAACGCCCCGACGATCACGAACAAGCCGATGAAGAAGAAGATCGTGACCCATTCGACCTCACCAGCAGTGTGGTGAACGCTCTTGTCCTGTTCCTCTGCGTTGTTCTTGAGGTTATCGAGCAACAACAGCAGTGCTGCACCGGTCATGGCGACAGTCGCTGGTTCCAAGCCGAAAGGATGTCCGACGACGAAGCCCACCAGGACTAAGGTAAGCACGAAGAGGGACTTCTTCAGCAGTGGCACATCCTTGATCGCGTCCGCCTCGTGGAATCGCATCACGCGTTCCTTAGCGCGATCGGTCGCCTGCATCTTACGCCCCCAGATCAGCCAGATCGGCAACAAGGTGGCGATGAACACGACCGGAACCACCGGTGCGACGTGCACCAGGAAGTCGTTGAAGGTGATCGAATCGACCAACGACCCGATGAGGATGTTGGGAGGGTCACCGATCAGGGTCGCGGTACCGCCGATGTTCGAGAACAGGATCTCCGCGAACAGGAACGGATACGGCTTGATGTTCAGTTCTTCAGTGATCAGCAATGTCACCGGCGCGATCAACAGAACCGTCGTGACGTTGTCGAGCAGGGCAGAAAGCAGTGCCGTCACCAGCGAAAGCATCACCAGGATGCCCCAGGGGCGCGCTTTCACCTTCTTCGCCGACCAGATCGCCAGATACTGGAATACACCGCTGCGGCGCGTGATGGCGACGATCATCATCATTCCGCACAACAGCCCGAGCGTGTTCCAATCGATGGCCGCGATCGCTGTGTGCTGGTCGAGTACCCCGACCAGGATCATCAGGCCGCCACCGAGCAACGCGACCATCGCGCGGTTGTACTTCTCCGACATGATGACGGCGTAGGAAGCCACGAAGATGAACGCGGCAACCCAGAGCGGATTCATGCCGAACAGGACGTGGGGCTCGCTGTGGGTAGTAGCGGCCCCGGCTCCGTGTTGGAGCAGGGGGGTAAGCAAGGTCAACATGACTTATTGCCCGTCGGACAGATGGTCGAGTACATCCCAGTAGCTCACGATGCCAACCAGAATGCGGGTGTCTGGGTCGACAACGGCGATGTTGTCTTGGGTTTTCGCAAGAGCCAGGAGCGTGCGAGTAAGTGAATCCGAGGGACTCAATGATGGCACCGACTTGTACGCGTGCATCCGCACTGGCTGATCCCAAACCTTAGCTAGGCGCCGACGCAGGTCATCCATATTGTCATCCATGAATGAAATATCAGTCATCGGCCCTTCGCGCGCGATCTTGGTCGCGAATGGCACGGATAATTCGAGCACTGTATGTACTCCGAACTGCCCGATTAGGCGTCCTTCATCGCTGACAACCGGAATTGAGCGGAAGTGATTCTTGACCAGGAGGGCGATGGTGTCGCCGACCGAGGTATCCGCAGATACCGTGGTCAGATTGGTACACATGATTGATGAACAAGTCATTCGTGGTCCCCGTTTGACCGCGCATCATAAATGATTACCTAAGAGTCCGCAATGGCAGAAAGGCTCGGTATTGCGCGGTGTCAGTGCTCTAGACGTAGAACAGCATGAGTGATGTGCCGAGCAGGATCGCTACCCACAGCACCATCGAGCCCGTCGGCCAACTGCGGGCCAGTACTCCCTCGGATCGGTGGTGACGGGCTAGGGCCATCACACCACGAGACATCATCGTCAGGGCGGTTCGGCGCAGGCGGCGGTCGATGATGATGACCGCACTCAGGGCGTGACGCAGGATCGTGGGGACGAAGCGACGGTAGACCCACTGAGCGTCGAGGTGAATCGAACGCAGCTCAGGTGGGTAGATCTTGTACAGCTTGAGGCTCATGAAGGCCAAGGCCGAGAAGGCAAGCAGCTGCATCTGCGCGAGCACGTGGCCGGCGGTGTATGGATCGTAGTCGTTGCCGTAGGGCAGCAGTTGGTACAAGGCCTGCGGGTAACAGCCGATTCCGATACATAAGGTCGCCGAGATGGTCATCGCCACCAGCATGTTGAGCGGCGGCCTGTGAGCAGTCTCGATGTGCTTGGAGTTGTGACCGAAGAACGCGAAGAACGGGATCTTGATTCCGGCGTGGTGGAACACACCAGCGGCAGCGAACAACAAGCCAAGCCAAACCCAGTCATGGCCTTCTTGGATGACCGCCGAGACGATCATCGATTTACTCACGAAGCCGTTGAACAGCGGGAATGCCGAGATCGACGCAGCTCCGATCATGCACATCAAGGTCGTGTAGGGCATCTTCTTGTAGAGTCCGCCGAGCTCGGATCCGCGCATCTCACCAGTCACGCGCAGGACCGCACCCATGCTCATCATCAGCAGTCCCTTGAACAGCACATCATTGAAGGCGTGGGCAACAGCACCATTGAGTGCGAGCTCGGTGCCGATGCCGATGCCGACGACCATGAAGCCGAGCTGGTTGATGAGGCTATACGCCAACACGCGGCGCAGGTCGTTGGCGATGACGGCGAAGAAGATCGGGAAGCACGCCATCGTGACGCCGACGTAGATCAACATCTCGGTGCCGGCGTAGCCTCGCGCTAAGGCATAGATCGCGACCTTGGTGGTGAAGGCGCTCAGGAACACGGTGCCACATGGCGTTGCTTCAGGATAGGCGTCCGTAAGCCAGTTGTGGACGAATGGGAAGCTTGCCTTGATCCCGAATGCCACGCAAATGATCTTGCCGGCCATCGACTCGATGCCGATATGGCCGAAATCCAAGCCATTGCCACCATGTTGCCAAGCGATCGCTCCAGCCAACAGCAGCACGCCCGAAAGGACCTGTACCAACAGGTAGCGGATGCCAGCACCGAGGGAGCGGTTACTGCGCCGCGCGAATACCAGGATCGATGAAGTGAGTGCCAGGCCTTCCCAGAACAGGAACAAGGTCAGAAGGTCACCAGCGAAAACGGCGCCGACCGCACATGCGGCATAGGCGAGTGAGCTGACCAGTTGCGCCGTGTCCTTGAGGTGAAGCGAATAGATGATGCCGATCAAGGCGGCCAGGTGGAACAGGTAGCCGAACAACAACGATAGGCTGTCGATGCGGATCGGCGTCAGCTCCATGCCCATGAAGTCCACCTCCACGGTGGCACCTGTGGGCAATGTGTAAAGCAAGTAGGCGCCGACCACCGGAGCGGCCAGCATCAAGATGCTGCGCAACTTGCCACGCGTCACCAGAGCCAAGATCGCGCCGACGAAGAGGGGGACGGTTACGGCGACTTCAAGCATCGCTCTCCTCCCGTTCACTTTCCTTAAGCCCTTCCGGCTCGATCTCAGGGTATGGGTCGTAGTAATTCTCGCTGCGCATCACCACCTTGCGCAGTTCCTTCGCCAGCAACACCAACGCCACACAGGACACGAAGCCATACATGGGATAGAAGGCGAAGATCCGCTCCCATGGGTGATCATGGTGGCGGTGGATGATCGCATCCAGGATGATCAGCAGGCCGCAAAGGACCAACAGGCCGCGTATGACCAGCTTGACGTTCTTCGGCTGATCGAAGAAGTAGGGCTTGCCGTTAGGCTTGAGTTGAGGCTTGTTGTCGGCACTCATCTCACTATCTCCTGGGTCAGTCCGTAAAGCCCGTCAGGGAAGAAGAACAACGCCAAGCAACCAACGGACGTGATGCCGATGGCGATCAATGACGGTAGCGGTGCTTCCTTGATGCCATTCGAGCCGTGGTGGTCATTGGGATTGGCGACAGGCTTGGCGAAGAATGCCCTCATCGGAACGACCAGCAGGTAGGAGATGTTGAGTAGGGACGAGACCAGCAGCACTGCCATCAAGGTCCAAGCACTGGCGTCGAGTGTCCCTTGGACCAGCATCCACTTGCTCCAAGTGCCACCCATAGGGGGAAGGCCGATAATGGATAAGGCACCGATAGTGAACGCCGTCATGGTGAATGGCATTCTCCTGCCAAGGCCATCCAGTTGGCTGATCCTGGTCCGGTGCGAGGCGACAAGGATCGCACCTGCACAGAAGAACAAGGTGATCTTGCCGAAGGCGTGCATCGCGATGTGCATGCTGCCGCCGATGATGCCAGTTGATGTTCCGACCATGGCACCCAACACTATGTAGGCGAGCTGACTGATGGTGGAATAGGCGAGCCGGGCCTTGAGGTTGTCCTTTCTCATCGCCACGATCGATGCCGACAGGACGGTGAATGCGGCGAAGTAACTCAGGACTTGAGCGCCACTCAAGTCAGCTATGGTGTCGATGCCGAAGATGTAGACCGCGATCTTCAACACCGTGAATACACCAGCCTTGACCACTGCCACCGCGTGCAGCAATGCGGACACCGGCGTGGGCGCGACCATCGCGGCAGGTAGCCAGCGATGGAATGGCATCAATGCAGCCTTGCCGGTGCCGAACACGAACAACAGCAGCAGGATGCTCAGCATGGTCTTGTCTTCGCCTTCCGCGAAGAGACCGCCGCGAGTGAAATCCAACGTTCCGGTGAGGTGGTATGTCCAGATCGTGGCAAGCAACAAGAACGCCACTGATGTTCCCATCAAGATGCCAAGGTAGACCCGTCCTGCACGCTTCGCTACAGGCGTCCCGGGATGAGTGACCAGGGGGAAGGTGGCAAGCGTCAACAGCTCATAGAAGACGAACAGCGTGAGCATGTTGGCCGCCATGGCGATGCCCATGGTGGCGGCGATCGATAGGGCGAAGCAGGCGAAGAACCTGGTCTGATTGACCTCTCCATGGCCGCGCATATATCCGATCGCATAAGTGGCAGTGACCGGCCAGAGGAAACTCGCGACCAAGGCGAACAGGATGCCCAGTGGTTCCGGCGAGAGCTTCAGTGCTAGTCCTGGAAACGGTTCAGCAAGAATCAGCTCCGGTGCGTCGCTCATCGAGACCTTGCTGGCGAGCGTCGCGACCACCGCGAATAGCGCCACGCCGAATACCAACGTGACGCCTTCGCGCACGTTCTGGTGGTTGCCAGTCAACACGATGCCGATGACGCAGAACATCGGCAACACCATCATCAGCTGCAGGAGGACGTCGGGGCTCATGGCAGCACCTCCAGAAGCGCCGCGGTAGCTTGGTTGGCCAAGCCGGCAGTCAAGTCGGTATGAAGTCCGAAGTAGATGTTGGCCGCGACCAGGATCCAGATAGGCAGCAACATCGCCAAGGGAGCTTCACGGACGGTGCTACCGTTCTTGGCACTGCCGAAATACGCTGCTTCAAGGATGCGGGCGATATAGATCAGCGCCATGAAGGAACCGATCAGGATCAATATCGCCAGTGGCCACAGGCCTGCTTCCAAGGTTGCCGTGACCAGGTACCACTTACTGATGAAGCCGGCCGTCCCAGGTACACCTATGAGGCTAAGGCCACCGATAGTTATGGCTGCCATGGTAAGGGGCATCTGGCGACCAAGACCTTGGAATGCCCTGATGCGCACCGAACCCACTCGATACATCACGGCGCCTAACGCCATGAACAACGCTCCCTTCATCATCGCGTGATTGAACAGGTGCATGACAGCCGCGCTCAATCCGGTCTGTGAAGCGAGGCCGATGCCCAACGCGATGTAGCCGACTTGTGCAACGCTGGAATAAGCCAACATGCGCTTGACGTTGCGTTGGAATACCGCGACCAATGACCCCGACAGGATTCCGGCAAGCCCTAAGGCGATGAGGATCATGTCGAAGGGCATTGCGCCTAATGCGAAGCTCACGCCGAAGATGCCGAGCAGGAAACGCAGCAGACTGTAGATCGCCACTTTGGTCGCGGTCGCGGCCAGGAATGCGCTGACTACAGAGGGGGCGTAGGCATAGGCGTTCGGCAACCAGAGGTGCAGCGGGAAGAGCGCCAGCTTGAGGCCGAAGCCGACGGTCAAGAAGGCGAAGCCGACTCGGACCGTGCGCGTATTGGCGATCTCGGGCAGGCGCGTCGCCATGTCATTCATGTTCAACGTGCCGGTCATCATGTAGAGGAAACCGATACCGATGAGGATGAAGGTCGCGCCGATGGACCCCATGATCAGGTATTGGAATGCCGCGTTCAGGGCGCGCCTGTCACGACCCATGCTGATGAGGGCATAGGAAGACAGTGAAGATATCTCCAGGAAGACGAATACGTTGAAGGCGTCGCCGGTGACGGTCATGCCGATCAGGCCAGTCAAACACAGGAGGAAGGTGGCGTAGAAGATGGCCGCACGGCGCTCGGGAATCTCGCTCTCGATACTGCGCCGGGCGAAACTCATCACCAAGGCAGCGATGCCAGTGACGATCAGTACGACGTAGCTACCGAGGATGTCGATGCGGTACTCGATGCCCCATGGGGGCTCCCAGCCTCCTAGGTGGTAGCGGATGGTGCCGTTCTCGAGGACGTGCCGCAGGATCAGGCTGGCCAAACCAAAGGTGCCCCATGTAGCTACCAATGCGAAATGTCTGGCAGCAGAGCCGCGGCGGAACAGTGAACAGATTGGTGTGATCAGGAGCGGCACCAGAACCACGAGGATCGGCAGATGATCGAACAGGTTCATAGTCCGGTCTCCTGGAAGTCGTCCACCGAGTTGTCCAAGTGCTGGAGGTCTTCTTCCTCGATGCTGCCATATGCCTCGTGAATGCGGATCACCAAGGCCAAACCTACAGCAGTGGTCGCGACACCGACCACGATCGCGGTCAGCATCAGGACGTGCGGCACTGGGTTCGAATAGACCTCGACCCCCTCGACGAGGATAGGTGCGGTTCCACCGTCGACCTTGCCCATCGAGATGTAGAGGATGAACACCGAGGTCTGGAACATGCCGAGACCGATCACCTTCTTCACCAGGTTGCCTTGCGCTATGACTACATAGAACCCAGCCATCATCAGGAACACCGCGAGAATGTAGTTGTACATCGCTAGTCCGCTAGGTTGGGTCGGCGCAGTCCGGAGAATGCGTAGAAGATCGTGAGGATGACCGAGAAGACCGCTACGCCGACTCCCAACTCGATGAGCAGGATGCCGAGGTGTTGACCATGTACCGGGTCATGGGAAAGGGCTGAATAATCGAGGAAAGAGTAGCCGAGGATCATGCACGCGACCCCAGTGCCGGCATAGATCAGCACGCCTAAAGCTGCGAGTCGGGACAACCACAATTGTGGCAACACCCGGCGAACATCGGCTTCGCCGAACACCAAGTCATAGATGACGAATCCAGTGGCGAAGATGACGCCCGCCTGGAAGCCGCCGCCAGCGCCGTAATCGCCGTGGAACTGCACGTAAAGGGCGTAAAGCAGGATGAAGGCGATCAATACCTTTACGACCACCCGCAGCACCAATGCGTCGCCGATCGCCATACGTCCGGGGCGTCGGTTATCGCCTTCGCGAAGTCCAAGCAGCAACAACACCGCTAGTCCAGCCGTGAAGATGACAGTGGTCTCACCAAGGGTGTCGTAGCCGCGGTAACTGGCAAGCACCGAAGTGACCATGTTCGGGACGCCAATCTCGGTGGGTGATTCATTGATGAACCGCGGCGCCATATGCTGATGTATCGGCGCCATCGGATCGCCGAACTCAGGTACATCAAGCATTCCATACAACAACGCCGCGCCGGTAGTGCAGACCACCAACAGCGGCAGGATCGGGTTGCGTCGGTGTTTCTTCTCGAAGCGGCCAGTCAGGCGCAAGGTACTCAACATCAAGACGGTGGAGATGCCCGCACCGACTGCGGCCTCGGTGAAGGCCACGTCGACGGCATCAAGATCCATGAACAACACCGCAGTAAGGAAACTATAGATTCCGAACAACATGACCACGGCGAAGAGGTCGGTCTTGCGGATGGCGACCAGTGCTGTGATCACCAGGAATGCCATCAGGACGAGATTGATCAGTTGGTCGATTTCTGATCCTCCTCTGGTTCTGCTGGAGTTGCCTCGCTTGCCTTGCCTTTATCGAACACCAGTGGTGTCTGGCCATCGTGCAACGCCGCCTTGACCATGGCATGAGTGGCGGTCGGGTTGGTGGAGAGTACGAATCCGGCCACCATCAGGAGCTTCAGCGTGTCGAGAGACCAGCCTGTCTGCAGCATCACTCCGCCGAGCAGCAATGGTGTCGCCAGGGTCTCGGTGATGCTTGAAGCGTGGACACGCGAGAAGAAATCAGGCAGGCGCAACATGCCGACACTGCCGGAGATGCACAGGAATCCTCCACTCAGGAAGCAGATCCAACTGAGGACTTCAACGACCATGCTCATTTGGCTCCTCCGATTGTGAGATCTCGTACTCGGTCTTGTCCTGCTCGAAGAATCGCATGATCGCCACGGTACTCACGAAGTTGACCATCGCGTAAAGGAGTGCGACATCGACGAAACTATTCCAGCCGAGTGCGAAGCCACCGACTGCGATCAACAACACGGTGTTGGTGCCGAACATGTTGGTTGACAGCATGCGGTCATAGGCTGTCGGGCCCAGGAAAGCTCGAATCAGTGCCAGCGCCATCGAGAAGAGGATGGCAAGCGCCGCGGCTAGAATCATGATTACAGGACTAGTTTGCGAATGCGTCTTTCCATTTCACCTTCGCCCAAGTCTTCGGCATTGCTCTTGGTCAGGCAATGCACCATAAGGTGATCTTCGCGCGCACCGGTGGTTAAGGTGCCAGGGGTGAGGGTGATTGAGTTGGCGTAAAGGGTTTTCTTAAGGGGGGTGGCGATTCCCGTCTCGATGCGTGTCCAGTTAGGGCTGATCGGCATTTCCGGAGCCCAAATCCGTCGCACGACATCGATGTTGGCCTTGACTACTGCGACGAAAAGCCACGTCAGGTAGCCGACCAGGCCGAAACTCATGCGCATGAAACTAACTTCACCGTCGACACGATCCATGCGGCGCAAGAACCACACCACAAGCAGGACCGAGGCAATCCCTAAGCTCAACAGCAGGGCGGTGAAATGCCCAGACAGGAGCACCCAGAACAGGCACAGGGACAGCGTGAGGATGAGGTAGTACATACCAGTGATTCGCCATTCTAGAAGGGGAGTAAGTGCAATTCTAGCGATATGCGATATCAAGAGAGTAATGTGTTTATTTGTTTTTTGACCACCGCGCGCGGCATAATCCTGCGTGCAGAAAGGGGCCGCAACCACTGGGGAGGGGCGTCATGCCATGCGGGGTGCATTGCTGACGTCATTCTGGACTTTGTTGTCCAGGATTCTCGGTTTCGTACGCGATGCCTACATGGCCTCGGTGTTCGGAATGAGCGACGCGCAGGGGGCTTTCAACCTGGCCTGGACTTTCCCGAACCTGTTCCGGCGCCTGTTCGGTGAAGGTGCCGTTTCAGCTGCCGTGCAACCGGCACTGGCTCGGGCCGAAGCTGAGGAAGGAGAAGAGGCAGCCAAACGCCTTTATGCAGGGTTCATGGGCTTCCTGCTCCTGCTTTTGGTCGGATTGACCGTCATCGGCGAGTTGCTGATCATCATCTGGAGGAGTTCGCTGTCGTCTATCGAAGCCAATTTCGAGACTCGCCGCACCCTGCTGTTCGCGGCTTTCTTGCTGCCTTACCTGATCCCAATCTGCATGTGTGCGTTGGCTGGCGCCCCACAGAACCTGAAGCGTCGCTTCCTGTTGACCGCCTTGGCTCCGGTCCTGCTCAACATCGCCTGGATCGGCGGCTTATGGATCAACGTCATCAGTTCCGATGACGCGGAAGTTCGCCTCAGCAACTTGTGGATTTGGATCCTCGCAGGCGGCATCCTGCAATGGGCGGTGCAGCTGCCTGGCGTGTTCGGAGTGGGCTGGCCGGTGATGCCACGCTTCGGCAAGTTGAGTAAGCGATTGCGCGCGGCCTTGAAAGCTTTCGCACCGGCGTTGGTCGGTCTCGCTGCCCTGCAAGTGAGCATTACCATCGATCAGCTCCTGATTCGCGCCTTGGTCGGCCCCGACGCCAACAACTACTCACACTACGCCAATCGCATGCTTCACTTGCCGTTGGCACTGGTCGGCATCGCAGCCATGACCGGTGCGATGCCGATGTTCTCGCGCCTTGCGGCTGGCCGCAAGATGACTGAGATGTCGCTCGCGTTGCGTCGCGGTTGCGAAAGCAGTCTGCTTCTCATGTGCGCCGCCGGAATCGGCTTGGCGGTGGTCGCTCATCCGACCCTCACCTTGTTGTTCGAGCACGGCACCATGACTCCGGAGAAGATCGATCGCCTGACTCCAGTCCTGCTCGCTTACTTGTGGATACTGCCGGTCGCAGCGATCAGCGGAATGGTCGTGCGCGCCCATCAAAGCCTCGGTTCCTACCGAATCCCGGCATTGGCGGCCGTAGCAGTCATCCCGCTTAACCTGCTGTTGGACTGGTTCCTGCTACCCATCTACGGCGTACCCGCAGCTGGCTGGGCAACTGCCATCGCAATGTGTGTGCAGACCGTGATCCTGCTCGCCACGTTGTCGACCATCGGCTTGAGAATCCCGATCGCGCTCGCATCGATCCCTACTTTATTGGCCCCAGCGCTATTGGCTGCTTGCACCGCTTGGTTGTCGATGGAGTACGGCCCCAATCCTTATTCGGTGATTGGGTTGTCTGCAGCAATCATCTCTGGAATGATCGGCGGCGCACTCGGCGCGTGGATATTCCGTCGTCAGGATTTCCGCGACCTACTTCAGGCCCTGAAGTAGATCCAGTTATCCGGCCGGTGCCACTTCAGGCACGCCGTAGAACGATTGCACGCTTGCGACTTCGGTAGTGCCAGCCTTGAGGGCTTGAATGCCTTCGACCGCTGCCATCGCCGCCGACATGGTGGTCAGGCAGGGGATGCCGACTTGATACGCATCAGAGCGGATCATGCCGTCGTCGTGGCGGGTGACCTTGCCGTGCGGAGTATTGATGATCAATGAGACTTCGCGGCTCTTGATCAAGTCCACCACATGTGGCCGTCCTTCGTGAACCTTGTTGATGCGCTCGACCGGGATGCCATGACGCTTCAACACCTTGTATGTGCCACCAGTCGCGACCAGCTCGAACCCGAGCTCGTGCAGGGTGCGGGCAACCATGACGACATTCCGCTTGTCCGAATCCTTGACGGTAAGGAACACCTTGCCGCTGGTCGGCAGTTTCCTGCCAGCAGCATCGGAAGCTTTCGCGAAGGCCATGCCGAAGGAAGAGTCGATGCCCATGACCTCGCCGGTCGAACGCATCTCCGGCCCAAGGTCAGCACGGGCACCAGCGAACTTGGCGAATGGGAAGGCCGGGGCCTTCACCGCGATGTGGTCCTCAGGCACGATCTCAGCGACTCCAAGGTCGGCCAACTTGCGTCCGGCCATCACTTGGGTGGCGAACCGTGCGAGCGGTACCCCAGTTGCTTTCGCGACGTAAGGCACCGTGCGCGATGCACGTGGGTTCACTTCCAGCACGTAGACCGTCTCGCCGCGGACGGCGAACTGGACGTTCATCAGGCCGACGACGCCGATCTCGAGTGCCATCGCCTTGGTGGCTTCGCGGATCTCATCGACGATGGTGTCGGACAAGGTGATCGGCGGGATCGCGCATGTCGAATCGCCGGAGTGGATGCCAGCTTCTTCGATGTGCTCCATCACTGCCCCGATCACGACTTCAGTGCCATCGCAGATGCAATCGACATCTACCTCGACGGCATCCTCGAGGAAGCGGTCGATCAGCACCGGGCGGTCTGGGGAAGCCATCACCGCTTCCTTCATGTAACGCTCGAGGTCGCGGGAGTCGTAGACGATCTCCATGGCGCGGCCACCAAGCACATAGCTGGGCCGCATCAGGACCGGATATCCGATTCGCTCAGCGATTGCTGAAGCCTCGATCGGGCTGATCGCGATGCCGTTGGGCGGTTGCCGCAGGCCAAGTTGTTCCAGCATCTCGGAGAACCGGCCACGATCCTCGGCGCGGTCGATGGCATCTACCGGCGTACCGAAGATCGGAACCCCAGCCTTGAATAGGCCATCAGCAAGGTTCAGCGGCGTTTGGCCACCGAACTGAACGATCACGCCATCTGGTTTCTCGCGTTCACAGATAGCGAACACATCCTCATGCGTCAGCGGCTCGAAGTACAGGCGATCGGAGATGTCGAAGTCGGTCGAGACCGTCTCCGGGTTAGAGTTGACCATGATCGCCTCAAAGCCCATGTCGCGAAGAGCCAGCGATGCATGCACACAGCAGTAGTCGAACTCGATGCCTTGGCCGATCCGGTTAGGACCACCGCCCAAGATGATGACCTTCTTGCCGTTCCTCGACGGCGGCACTTCATCGGAACCCCAATCGTATGTCGAGTAGAGGTATGGAGTGGCTGCTTCGAATTCAGCCGCACAAGTGTCCACTAGCCTGTAACCAGGGCGAACATTCAAGCTTTCGCGAACCGTGCGGATCTCGTGCTCGGGAATCTCGAATACTTCGGATAGTCTGGCATCAGAGAATCCGCGTTGCTTCAGGTCGCGCATCTGCTCGGAAGTGACATCTTCGAGATGGGTCGACTCGAGTTCGTTATCGGTCAAGGCGATGTCGCGCAGGAACGTAAGGAACCATGGATCGATTCCCGACAGGCGGTAGACCTGCTCGACCGAGTAGTCGGATTGGAAAGCGTCGTAGAGGGCGAACAGTCGGCCAGGTGCCGGGCGCGCGATCTTCTGTGGCAGTTCTTCAGCTGCGAACTCGCGCTTCTTGCCGGAGAAGCCGTTGCGGCCAACTTCCAAGCCGCGCAAGGCTTTTTGGAAAGCCTCTTCAAAGGTGCGCCCGATGGCCATCGTCTCGCCGACGGACTTCATTTGCGTGCCGAGCGTGCTGTCTGCGAGCGGGAACTTCTCGAACGCAAAACGCGGCATCTTCACCACCACGTAATCGATGCTAGGCTCGAAACAGGCCGGCGTGACTTTGGTGATGTCGTTGTCGATTTCATCGAGCGTGTAGCCCACAGCCAACTTGGCGGCGAACTTCGCGATTGGGAAACCAGTGGCCTTACTAGCCAGTGCGGACGATCGCGAAACCCGGGGGTTCATTTCGATCACCAGCAGATCACCGTTCTCAGGATTCACCGTGAACTGAACATTCGAGCCGCCAGTCTCGACGCCGATCTCACGCATGATCGCGAACGATGCATCACGCATGCGCTGGAACTCACGGTCGGTCAGGGTCTGGGATGGGGCGACCGTTATCGAATCGCCGGTGTGCACGCCCATCGGGTCGAGGTTCTCGATCGAGCACACGATCACGCAGTTGTCCTTGCGGTCGCGCATGACCTCCATCTCGAATTCCTTCCAACCAACCAGGCTCTTCTCAACCAAGACCTCATCGACCGGGCTCAAACGCAGCCCGCGTGCGACGATGGTCTCGTATTCCTCGAGGTTGTAGGCGATACCGCCACCGGATCCGCCCATGGTGAAGGCGGGACGTATGACGCATGGCAGGCCGATCTTCTCCATCGCCTCACGAGCATCGCGCATCGAGTGGGCGATCTCGGAAGGAGCGGAGTTCAGGCCGATGGCATCCATCGCCTGACGGAACTCGTCGCGGTCTTCGGCTTTGCGAATAACATGGGCCTCAGCACCGATCATCTCGCAGCCAAACTTCTCGAGCGTGCCGTCTTCAGCCAGGGCCAGGCCGACATTCAACGCGGTCTGTCCGCCGAGCGTCGGCAGGATGGCGCACGGTCGCTCCTTCTCGATTACCTTGGCGACGAACTACGGCGTGATGGGCTCGATGTAAGTGACATCAGACATCTCCGGGTCGGTCATGATGGTCGCCGGATT